>CAKTXH010000001.1 GCA_934630975.1 uncultured Clostridia bacterium
CAGAAGTTAAGCCTTTCAGCGCCGATGGTACTTGGTTGGAGACGACTTGGGAGAGTAGGACGTTGCCGGATTCCATGGAAAAAGGACTCACCCCTAACGGGGTGGGTTCTTTTTTCATTTCATCTGCAACGTCTCTCTCCCGAGTCGTTTTCAGGCCAACGTGCAACATTGTACTTGGAGCCGGAATCGAGCGCGCCCTGTGGGCGGCTCAGCGAGATGGAGGCTGGAATTGCAAAGGAGCGCGCAGCGCGACTAAACATTCTGCCTATATAAACTCGGAGGCCTCCTCATGCAGCGTTGAGCTTGTGATTTATTGCAATATCTGATATACTCAATAAATCAGAATTGCAGTGTAGGTGTGCACAAAATGAAAAGAATCATGGTTATCGGTTGCCCAGGAAGTGGCAAAAGCACATTTTCAAGAGAACTGCACAGTAAAACGTGCATTCCGCTTTACCATCTTGATATGCTGCACTGGAATGCAGATCGAACAACGGTGGAAAAGCGTGTATTTCTTGAACGTCTGTCAAACGTGCTTGAAAAAGACGAGTGGATTATTGACGGCAACTATGGCTCCACAATGGAATTAAGAATGCAAAGATGCGATACAATCCTATTTTTAGATTATCCACTGGATGTTTGCCTTGACGGTATTTCGAAAAGGAAGGGGAAACCACGCAATGACATACCTTGGAAAGAACCGGAGGAGGATGATGAAGAATTTATCAGGTTTATCAAAAATTATAATTCAGAGAGCAGACCACAGGTGATGGCGCTGCTTGAAAAAGATTCACATAAGGATATAATTATATTGAAGAGCCGAAATGAAGCGAGTGTTTTTCTGAGTAAAATACCTTCATTGTCGGGCAAAATGAAATAATCGGAGCATCCTCAAATCTGATTATCGGATTCATTTCATAATACGCCTGGAATATGATGATAAAAACACGTGCTTTTGCGCTGATTACAATGCTTTTCTCAAATAGATCATATCAATCAACTGAACGCCGCATTCAAATATTGGATGGTCGTAATGCTCAACAAAGAAGTTCTTGATTCGATGTGAGCGAACAAATCCGCACTTTTCATAGAACGGAATCGTCAGCGGGCTGTCGCCCGTCCCGACTTGCAAAATATCGTATTTTCCTCGATAAGCTAAACAAATGAAATCAATCATGGCACGTCCATATCCTTTGCCTTGAAATGCGGGCAAAGTGGCTAGATTTTTGATTTCTAAAATGCCGCCGCCCTCGTCCGTGACGATACACTCACACTTGATTCCGTTGTCGTTAAGTACATACATCGTGCCTCGAGCTATGTAGCGGTTGACCATCTCTTCCTGCTCGTCGGCCAGCAAAAGCAGGGGTATAAATCGCCTTCGGTCGTTTGTGACTTCAACAATCTGCATCAAAAACACCTCGCTTTGTTTCAAAATACAAAAAGTCCTTTCACGTTGAAGGATGAAAAGGACTTTTCACTGCGAATGATTGACAATATGCGGTTTCTTTTTTATAATGAGCCTGATTATTGGCTCAACCCGAGCACAATGGATTGAATCGTCATGGTATCGGGCGAAACGGTGTAAATGCAATAGACGTGCTCATATTGCGCGTATTGCTCCAGCGTTCCGGCGGGATAAGCCGAGGTCGGGGCCATCAGGGTGACGATGATTTCGCCGGAATCGACGGTGATCAGTCCGCGCGGCGGCAAAGCGGTCATCATACCGTTTTGGTTCTCGAAATATTGTGCACAATAGAGAATCATTTCCTCGTTGGATTGTTCGCCGGTCAGCTCGCCCGTGTTTTCGGAATCGGTGTAGGTGCTCGGGTAGCGGGAAAACAGCGTATCGAGCGAGTCGCCGACGCTGATGCCGCGCGGGCCGTCGCTGACGGACATGCGCCGGTTGGCGCGAAGCTCGTTCATCTGCGCGCTGGTGAGATCGCTCGCGGAAAAAGGCTGCGTGGAATCATACGGCAGCGAAGTCGCCGCAGGCGCGGAAACGGGCGTTTCCTCTGGGCGGATATCGAAGATCATGATGCAGATGAAAAGGCTCAGCAGCATGGCGCCAATGCCTCCGCCGATGCAAAGCGCGGTCAGTCGGCGCTCTCTGCGTTTCATAAGCTGTTCTTTTCTGCGTCTTTGAGCCATGATTTACCTCCTCTGCCCAAACGGGCAAGATGATTATAACACATTTAGCTCCCGCGCGCTACTGCCGGGAAGAAAGCGGGGTGTCCCCTCATGGGTTTTCTGACTGAACAGCCGGCGCTTTACGCCGTTGTGCTCGTGTGTCTGGCGCTGGTGCTGATGATGGCGATCACGCTGGTTTTGATGTTCCGCCGGTCCGCCGCGGCTGAAAAGCGGGTGAAGGAGATGGCTGCGGCCGTTCAGGAGAAGCTTGCACAGGCGGATGAAGCCGGGCGGGAAAGCAGCGCGCAGGCGCGGAAGGAATTAAGCGAAACCATGCAGAGCGTCAACGATTCCGTGATGCGCATGATGGGCGAAATGACCCGTACCCAGCAGGGGCAGATGGATGCGCTTGGCGGCCAGCTCCGCGCGGCCGGAAGGCAGGAAGAGGAGCGCATGGAGCACATCCGACAGACGATGGATCGACGGCTCAGCGCCTACGAGGAGCGGATTGGCGGCGTGAATCAGGCGCTGGAAGAGAAGCTCGGCAGCAACGAGGAACGCATGGAGCGCATGCGTCAGACGATTGAAGGCGGTCTGCAAAAAATCAGCGAAGAAAACCGCCAGCAGTTGGATCAGATGCGGCAGACGGTCGATGAAAAGCTGAACGCGACGGCGGATCAACGGCTGGAAGCGTCGTTTTCAGCGGTGACGAAGCGGTTGGAGCAGGTCACGGTCAGCCTGAGCGCGGTGCAGAGCCTCGCCGGAAGCATCGACGAACTGGGGCGCATGGTCTCCGGCGCAAAGCCGCTTGGCGTGATCGGGGAGGCGCAGCTCGGGGCGATTCTGGCTCAAATGCTTGCGCCGTCGCAGTATGCCGAGCATGCGCCGGTGCGCCCGAACGGCGAACCCGTCGCGGATTATGTCGTCGTCATGCCGGGGCAGAGCGGCCGGAACACCGTCTATCTGCCGATTGACGCAAGCCTGCCGATGCGCGAATATCACGAACTGTGTGTCGCTCAGGAAAACGGCACGCGCGCGGATATTGAAAGTGCGCGAGGGCTGCTTGAATCCGCCGTGCGCATGCATGCCAGAAGGATGTCCGAAAAACTGATTGCGCCGCCTTATACGACGGATTACGCGGTGCTCTTTTTGCAAAGCGAAGGGCTTTTTGCCGAAGTGCTGCGGATTCCGGGGCTTTCCGAGCGGGTGCAGCAGGAAAGTCATATGGTAATTGCCGGGCCGACCACGCTTGCCGCGCTGATTTCCAGTTTGCAGCTCGGTTTCAAATCGCTGGCGATCGAGCAGCGCACGCAGGAAGTGATGAACCTGTTGGGCGCGATCCGCACGGATTTTGCCGGGTTTGCGTCCCTGCTTGGGCGCACGCAGAAAAAACTCAGGCAGGCGACGGAGGAGCTGGATCACGCGCAGCAGCATACGCAGACCATTGCCAAACGCCTTTCCGACGTCAACGGCCTGCCGGAAGACGAAGCGAAAAAGCTGCTTGGCCTGATGGATGACGATGATCCCGATGACAACTGGGACTAAAGCCGCGCGCCCGCGGGGCCGAAAACGGCATGCCCAGTTCCTATGCGCAAAGACCTGATTTGATGATGCGATCAAGTCAGGTCTTTGTGCGCAATCGTGTCAAGTTGTTGCCTCGATTCGCGGAGAAAAACGACAACGAGCCGCGCCGTGACGCCATACAATGAAGCCATAAACCGACGAAGGCGGGGGATGGACTTTGGCACAGGAAACGATGGCGTTGCGCGGCGGAAATATTGAAAACGGCTTTCTGGCCGGAATTGAACGGACGCTGCGCTTGCGCGGCACGCTGGTTCAGCGGGTGCTCTGCGCGGTGATGATGGCGGTTCTTTCGTTTGCAAGGCTTCCGGGCGGCGGGTACTGCTGTCAGGGCGCGATGTTTGCTGTGCTGCTGCGGCAGGGCTTCTGCGTTCCGGCGGGTTTTGCGGGCGTGATGCTGGGCTTTGCCGCGCAATATGCAGCCGGAGAGCTGGCGGGCTGCTGGCAGCTGCCCGTCTGCACGCTGTTGTGGCTGAGCACGGGGCTTTGGGCGAAACCGGCCAATCGGCTGACGATGGCGGCGGCGGTTTTTCTGATGCAGCTGACCGCCGCAGCGGTGACGGGCGTATCCAATTGGTACGAAATCATCGTCGTTTCGCTGACGGCGGCGGCAGGCGCGGGGCTGAGCGTTCTGTACGACGGCGCGGCGCTGACGGTTTCCCGGCGGGATGAGCTGGACGGGGAAACGAGGCCGATCTGTGTGATGGCGGTCTGCGCATCGCTGGCGGCGGGCGTTGCGCCCCTGCCGGGCGGACAGATTTTGGCTTCCGCGATGGCGCTGTACTTGACGCTGGAACATGCGTATGTCGGCGGCGCGTCGCAGGCGATTCTCTGCGCGGGGGTGATGGGCGGCGCGGTTTCGCTGATGCAGGGCAGTCCGCAGACGGCGGGCATGCTGCTCGTCGGCGGATTTCTTGCGGGCGAAGTCAAAACGCACCGAAAATGGGTCTGCGCGCTGCTGATGCTCTGCGGCGTGGCGGCAGGAACGGCGCTGATGCAGGGCGATCTTGCGGCGATTCGGCGTGCGGTTTACACCCTGCCGGGCATGCTTCCGTTTCTCGTTTTATCCAGCGTGCGCCGCGCCGGCGTGACTTCGCTGGTGGAATGTGCCGAGCCGGAGGAGATGACGCAGTCCGAAGCGGTTGCCGTTCGAAGCGCGGCGATGATTCACGCGTGGGCGCGGCTGTATGAGGACACGGCGCGCATGATGGAAGGGCTGGGCGCGCCGCGCGACGAAAACCCGATCATCGGCCAATGCGTGCGCCTGCTGCAAAAGACGAGCGCGGCGGCTCATCAGGTCTGCGAACGGACGCTGGGCGAAATCCACCCGGATGACGCGGCGTACCGCCGGCTGCGCTATGCGCTGGTGCGCGCGGGGCTGGACGAGGTGCGCGTCGCTTACGCGCTGCGGCTGTCCGGGCGGATGGAAGTGATGCTGCTCAAGCCGGAGGCGACGGCGGGCGCTTCGCTGATCAAGCTGGTGAGCGACGCATGCGGCGTGCCGATGCGCGCCTGCGCCAAGGAGGGGCTGCTCAGCACGCAGGCGGTTTTTGAACAGCTTCCCGCGCTGACGCTTGAAATCGGCGCGGCGATGCGGAGCCGTTCGGGCGAGGATGTCGCCGGGGACAGCTATGTTTCCCGCGTGCTGCCGGGCGGCAGGCATGTTTTGGCGCTGTCGGACGGCATGGGCAGCGGCGTCAGCGCCCGGCAGGAGAGTCATGCGGCGCTTGAACTGATGGTGGAGAGCCTGCGGGCGGGCTATACGCGGGCGCAGGCGCTGGACGTGGTGAACGCGCTGATGCTGATGTGCACGGGGCGCGAAATGTACGCGACGATGGATCTCTGCGTGTGCGACCTGCACAGCGGGGAAACGGCGTTTGAAAAGCTGGGCGCGTGCGCGTCGTATATCGTGCGCGACGGCGAGGTGCGAACCATCGGCGCGGACACGCTGCCGGTCGGCGTTTTGCCGGAGGTGGAATCCCGTTCCCTTCGGATGACGATGCAGGCGGGCGACGTGGTGGTGATGATGACCGACGGCGTGCGCGACGCGTATCCCGGCGGCGAAATTGCCCTGCGGGAGGACATCGGCAAGCTGGCGTGGCTGCATCCGCAATCGGTTGGCGAAAAGCTGATTGCCCGGGCCGTAGGTTCGGGCGAGGTCTGCGACGACATGGCGATTCTCTGCGCGCGGATGAGCAAGACCGTGATTGAGTAGGGAGGAACGTTGGGGCTGCCCGCCCTAAACCCCGGGCAGGAACCTGAGGTTCCTGCACTTCCCACTAAAAAATCCCTCCGAAAAATCGGAGGGATTTTTGCGTGGTATCTTGATACAGCCGCGAAGAGAGGAAGGGGGTTGGGAACAGTGTCCCCAAGCGGGTTTGGGCGGCAGCCCAACGTTCCCTTTTACGCCATGCCGCTTTCGAAGCGGTTGATGGCGCTCAGGATGCCTTTGACGGAAGCAAAGTTGATGTTGTGCTCCGTGCCGACGCCGAAGATGCGGCGGCCGCCCGGTACGCGCAGCTCGATATACGCCACGGCCTGAGAATCCGAGCCCATCGAGATGGCGTGTTCGGAATAGGAAATGAAGGAATAGCCTTCGATGCCCGCCTGACCCAGCGCGTTGAAGAACGCGTCAATCGGGCCGTTGCCGCGGGATTCAAGCTGCATGAACTGGCCGCGCACGCTCAGCACGCCGGAGAAATGGGTGACGTTCGCCGCGCTGCCCGCAATCGCTTCCTCGTAGAACTTCGCGCGGGAGAGCGCATACGGTTCGCTGATGTTGAGGAATTCGCGATGGAACAGCTCGTAGACCTCGTTTGCCGTCAGCTCGCGGCCCGTTCTGTCGCACTCGGCCTGCACAACCTCGCCGAACTCCGGGTGCATCGCCTTGGGCATGTGATAGCCGTAGTTGTGATCCATGATAAACGCCGCGCCGCCCTTGCCGGACTGGCTGTTGATGCGGATGATCGGCTCATACTCGCGGCCCACGTCGGCGGGGTCAATCGGCAGATACGGAATCTCCCAATACGGGGTCTTGGATTCGCGCATGTATTCGTGGCCCTTGTTGATAGCGTCCTGATGTGAGCCGGAGAAGGCGGTGAAGGCCAGCTTGCCCGCATACGGCCAGCGTTCCGGCACATGCATCTTGGTGCAGCGCTCGTAGATTTCGCGGACGTGATCAATATGGGAGAAATCGAGCATCGGATCGACGCCCTGCGTATACATGTTCAGCGCGACGGTGACGATATCGAGGTTGCCGGTGCGCTCGCCGTTGCCGAACAACGTGCCTTCGACGCGATCCGCGCCCGCCAGCAAGGAAAGCTCCGCGCAGGCCACGCCCGTGCCGCGGTCGTTGTGCGGATGGACGGAGATAATCGCCGCCTCGCGGTTGGGCAGATGGCGGATGAAGTATTCGATCTGGTCGGCGTAGGTGTTCGGGGTGCACATTTCAACCGTGTTGGGCAGGTTGAGGATGACCGGGTTTTCCTTCGTCGCGCCGAGTGTCTCCATCACCTGATGGCAGATATCCACGGCGAAATCCATTTCCGTGCCGGAGAAGGATTCCGGGGAATACTCGTAGCGGAAATTCGTGCCGGATTGGTCGGCCTCGGTCAGCTCGCGCACCAGCTTTGCGCCCGCGACGGCGATGTCGATGATGCCCTGCATGTCCTTCTTGAAGACGACCTTGCGCTGGAGGGTGGAGGTGGAATTATAGAAATGGATGATGACGTTTTTCGCGCCGCGCACGGCTTCGAAGGTCTTGCGGATCAGATGCTCGCGCGCCTGCACCAGCACCTGAATGGTGACGTCGTCCGGGATGTAGTGGCCGTCGATCAGTGCGCGCAGAATTTCGTATTCCGTTTCGGAAGCGGAGGGGAAGCCGACCTCGATCTCCTTGAAGCCGATATCCACCAGCAGTTTGAAGAAGTCGAGCTTTTCCTGGAGGTTCATCGGCGTGACGAGCGCCTGGTTGCCGTCGCGCAGATCGACGGAGCACCAGGTCGGCGCTTTTTCAATGCGGTTGTTCGGCCAGGTGCGATCCGGCAGAGAGACGGGGACGAACGGAATATACTTTTTGCAGCCCTGATACATGGTGTGTTTCTCCTTTCAAAACGAAACGGATTGGCCGGGAACGAAAAAAGCGCCCCCAGCCGCTTTAAAAGCGACATAGGGGCGCTTGAATACACTGTTTCGTGCGCGGTACCACCCTAATTCAGCTGATTGCTCAGCCCTCACGGCCTCAGACAAGGCCTGACCGATCACGGGGTCATCCGTCGCGGACTACTGCGTTTCATCCGCGCGATTCCGGGAGGAGCTTTCAAAAGGGGATCCGTTCGGCTTGCACCAACCGCCGACTCTCTGGACGGAAGAAATCCTTTGATTATTTCCCATCATCATCTTTGGGTTCGCTGATATGAACTTGACATTTATTCTAGTCGGGTTGGGGGCGTTTGTCAAGGCGATTTGAAAAAAATGTCGCCGAAGGGAGCGAAAAGGGGAAAGAAGCCAAATTTCTTTGATAAAATCAGCAAAAAGCCTTGACAAAAGGGATAGGAAGCGGTTAAAATAGCCAGTGCGTATGTTCGACTGATTAGCCCCGGGAGAATCTGCGCGCGCTTTAGCAGAGCGTCTGACCAGCGCGATGCACCTTAGATTCTGATTTTCAGGATAATGGAGGAATTCACGTGAAAACGTTTATGGCAAATGCCCAGACCGTCGAGCGCAAGTGGTATGTTGTTGACGCCGACGGCATGACGCTCGGTCGCCTGGCCAGCCAGGTCGCCGCGATTCTGCGCGGTAAGAACAAGCCCACCTACACCCCCCACTGCGACACCGGCGATCATGTGATTGTCATCAATGCCGCGAAGGTGGTTCTGACCGGCAAGAAGCTCGATCAGAAGGTGTACTACCATCATTCCGGTTACGCCGGCGGCCTCAAGGAGACCAAGTATCGCAAGCTGATGGCTGAGAAGCCGGAGTTCGCTGTGAAGCACGCGATCATCGGCATGATGCCCAAGGGCCCGCTGGGTCGTCAGATGGCTCGCAAGCTGCGCGTGTATGCCGGCGCCGAGCATGAGCACGAGGCTCAGAAGCCGGAAGTGCTCGAGCTGGTTAAGTAATTAGCAGGAAGGAGAGTTTGTAACATGGCACAGGTTCAGTATCAGGCGGTCGGCCGCCGCAAAAAGGCCATTGCTCGTGTTCGCCTCGTTCCGGGCGACGGCAAGGTGGTCATCAATGGCCGCGATATCGACAACTACTTCGGTCTGGAGACCCTGAAGATGACCGTTCGTCAGCCGCTGGCGCTCACCAATCTGGAGGGCCGCTACGACGTGCTGGTGAATGTGTACGGCGGCGGTCTTTCCGGCCAGGCCGGCGCGATCCGCCACGGCATTTCCCGTGCGCTCGTGAAGGCTGACCCGGAGCTCCGTCCGGCGGTGAAGAAGGCTGGCTTCCTCACGCGCGATCCGCGCATGAAGGAGCGCAAGAAGTACGGCCTCAAGGCTGCACGCCGCGCGCCGCAGTTCTCCAAGCGTTAATTCGCTTAACGAGTCGAGGAGGCGAAGATATATGGCGATCCTTAACGGTATTGTCACCGTGCTGCTTGTGATCACCGCGCTGATCCTCATCGCTACCGTTCTGCTCCAGCCGGGCGAATCTAATGGCCTGGGCGCGATTGCAGGCGGCGCTGAGACGTTCTTTGGCAAGAACAAGGCGAAGTCGATGGAGGGTAAGCTCGCTCTGGCGACGAAGGTTTCCGCAGGTGTGTTCATCATTTGCGCGCTCATCGTTGCGATGATCGGCTAAGTGAAAGCGAAAGAGGCTGAAGCAGATGCTTTGGCCTCTTTTTTGAACGATTTGAAATTTTCTGATTGAACGAAGAACCAAACAGGCAAGATAAAAGCAGGAGAAGAAATATGAAAAGCGACACACGCTACTCAAACTGCAGGCCGGGCACACGAAGCGAGCGTCCCGTGCGGGATATGCGCGACCAGCGCACACAGAAGGAACAGACGGTGCAGCTGACCGTTCGCGGCATGGCTCGCGGCGCAATCCGCATGGAGGCCGAGGACGGAACGATTTACACCTGTGCGAAGGAAAACGCGCGCGGCGCGCTCTTTGGCGATACCGTGCTGGCGGAACGCATTGGCCGCGACCGCGTGGTCGTCGCCAAAGTGCTGACGCATGCGCATGAAAACATCATGGGTGTGCTGCGCGTGCACGACGGCGTGCGCGTGATTCAGCCGCTCGAGCGTCGTCTCCCTGCTGAAATTGCCGTTGCTGATCTGCATGCCGAGGCCGAAGATGGCGAAATCGTCCGCACCCATGTCACCCGCTGGGAGGACGAGGGCGGCCTGTGCGTCAGCGTAGAGGAACGAATCGGCAGCTTTGAGCAATCCACCTATGCGCTTGACGCGCTGGTGATGAGCATGCATCTGCGCACCGATTTCCCGGAAGACGTATTGGCCGAAGCCAACGCCTGCCGTCCGGCGGATCTGGCGGATGATCCGACGCGCGAAGATATGCGCTATCTGTTGTCCTTCACCATTGACGGGCGCGACGCGAAAGACTTCGACGATTCCGTGAGTCTCGAGCAGTTGGAAAACGGCAACGTGCGCCTTGGCGTACACATTGCGGACGTCGGCCATTACGTCAAGCCGGGCACGGCGCTGGATCGCGAAGCGTTCGCGCGCGGCACGAGCGTCTATCTGCCGGGGCGCGTCCTGCCGATGCTGCCGGAACAGCTCTGCAACGGCGTCTGCTCGCTGCGCCCGAACGAGGATAAGTTCACCATGACCGCGCTGATGGAAATCGACGATGCGGGCCGCGTGGTGGACGAGCGCATCGCCCGAACCATCACCCGAAGCAAGGCGCGGCTGGTCTATGACGACGTGAACGCATTGTTTAACGGAAGCGAGCAGCAGGAAGCCACGATGGCCTCCGTGGCGGGCGCGCTTCGCCAGATGCGTGTTTTGGCCGGGAAGCTGCGCGCGCGCAGGCAGGCGCAGGGCTGCATCGACTTTGAAATCGAAGAGCCGAATTTCGTGTTGGATGAAAACGGCGAGCCGGTGGAAATCATCACCCGTGAGCGCGGCGAGGCCGAAATGATGATCGAGGATTTCATGTTGGCGGCCAACGAGTGTGTGGCGCGCTTTGCGCGGGAAAACCGCCTGCCGCTGCTCTATCGCGTACATGAGAAGCCGGATACGGAAAAGCTGGCGATGTTTGCGGATTTCCTCGACGGCATCGGCGTGAATTCCAAAAATATTCGGCATGACGCCGCGCCGGGCGACATCCGCGCGATTCTGGAAAAAACGAAGGAGCGGCCGGAGTATTCCGTGATCACCGCACTGGCGCTGCGCAGCATGCAGAAGGCGCGCTATGACGTTGCGCCGCTGGGACATTACGGCCTGGCAATGGCGGATTACTGTCATTTCACGTCGCCGATTCGCCGCTACCCGGATCTGGTGGTCAGCCGCGCGCTGACGGCGAAGCTGACCGGCCAGCCGATCCCGATGATGGGCGAAGAGCTGGCCGATGCGGCTGTCCGTTCCAGCGAACGGGAGCGCGCCGCGATTGACGCGGAACGCGCTGCGGACAAGCTGATGATGGCCCGCCTGATGGCGCACCATGTCGGCGAGGATTACGACGGAACGATCAACGGCGTGAGCGAATACGGCATGTATATCACGCTGTCCAACGGCGCGGAAGGCTTTGTGCCCGTGCGCACGTTGGAGGATTGGTTCGGTTTTGACGAGCGCCGCATGCTGCTGCGCGGCGAGCGCACCGGCACGGTGTTCTCGCTCGGCCAGCCGGTTCGCGTGAAAGTGCAGAACGTCGAGCTGACCCAGTGCAACATTGATTTGACGCTGCTGACGCCGCTCAAGGGGCGCACGGCGGGCGGCCAAAGCTCCGAAAGAAAGCGCGAGCGCGACCGCATGCGCAGCTTTAACCGATAAGGCGAGGTTGCATCCCGGCGGTCGGCATGCTATAATCGAATGTACTGTGTAAACGGAAAGGAACTTGTTTCATGAAGGCAACGGTCATCGGCTGCGGACGCTGGGGTTCGTTTATCGCGTGGTACCTGCGCAAAATCGGGCATGAGGTAACGCTGTACGGCAGAAGCGGCTCCAAACATATCGAGCAGTTTCGCCAGACGCGCACCAACGGTCTGGTGACGCTGGAAGACGACGTGCGCGTGACGACGGACTTGCAGGAAGCGCTGGACAGCGAGCTGATCTGTATCTCCATCCGTTCGCAGAATCTGCCGGAACTGATGGCGCAGATTGCCGCCCAAAGCGTGAGCGGCAAGACGTTTGCGCTGTGCATGAAGGGCATTGAGGTGACGACGCTCCGCCGCCTTTCCGAAATCGCGGAGGAGGCAGTCGGCGGCAGCAATGACGTTGCCGTATGGCTCGGGCCGGGTCATGTGCAGGAATTCCTCGCGGGCGTGCCCAACTGCATGGTGATTGATTCGCGAAGCGAAGCGGTTAAGGAATGGCTGATTTCGCAGCTTTCCGGCGGTTTGATCCGTTTCTATTACGGAACGGATTTGATCGGCAATGAGGTTGGCGCGGCGGCCAAGAATGTGATCGGCATCGCGGCGGGCATGCTGGATGGCATGGGGCTGTCTTCGCTCAAGGGCGCGCTGATGAGCCGCGGTACGCGGGAGGTTTCCCGGCTGATTGCAGCGATGGGCGGCAACGGCTTTTCCGCTTATGGACTGTGCCATCTGGGTGACTACGAAGCGACGGTCTTTTCGCAGTACAGCCACAACCGGCGCTTCGGTGAGATGTTTGTGCGCGGCGAGCCGTATACCGAACTGGCCGAAGGCTATGACACGGTGAAAGCGCTTTGCGCGCTGGCGGACAAATATGTCGTGGATCTGCCGATCTGCCGCGCGGTGTATGCGGTGCTCTACGACGGCGCGCAGCCGAAGGAACAGATGAATCAACTGTTCACCCGCAGCCTTAAACGGGAGTTTGACGTTTGAAAAAGGTGAACAAAAGCCGAAATTTGTTTCATTCCGTCCGGGAACATCGTTAAAAAGCAGCGAAAAAACGCGGGTTGTGCGCAACTTTCCCTTGCACAAGGCGCGTAATGCTGATATACTGGTCGGGAACGGACTACGTTTTTTGATTGCATTGAAGAGGTGAGTACACATGGCTTACAAATCAAGGGTTTCCGACGCTGTTGTGCGCAGGCTGCCCATGTATTACCGCCATCTGCGCGAGCTTGAAAAGGCGGGTGTCGTGCGCATTTCCTCCCAGGAACTGGGCGAGCGCATGAACCTGACCGCCTCGCAGATTCGGCAGGATATCAATTGTTTTGGCGGCTTCGGCCAGCAGGGCTACGGTTATCACGTGGCCAATCTGAAGGAGCGCATCGGCGAAATCCTGGGCCTCAATCACGAATATCACGTTATCATCATCGGCGCGGGCAACATTGGCCGCGCGGTGGCGAATTATACCGGCTTTGCGAAGGAAGGCTTCAACGTGCAGGCGATGTTTGACGTATCGCCCGCGCTGGTCGGCATTGACGTGCACGGGATTCTCGTGCAGCCGATGGAAAAGCTGGACGCGTGGATGGCGACCCACAAGGTCGATATCGCGGTGCTGGCCGTTCCTTCCGCGCACGCGCAGGCGACCTGCGACGTGCTGGTTCGCGGCGGCGTTCGCGCAATCTGGAACTTTGCGCCGGTCGATCTGGTGCTGCCGGAAGGCGTGGCCGTCAACAATGTGCACCTGTCCGACAGCCTGCATATTCTCTCGTATCGCATGAACGAGAAAGATCTGTTTGCCGCTATTGACGCGGGCAAGCAACAGCGCGACTAATCAACCTAAAAGGAGAGCGCTTTTATGGCTTTTGATCCGCGCACCAAAGAGGAAAGAAAGCTGTTCCCGTTTTGGACGCTGATCGTGATTGCAGGGTGTGCGGCTCTGTGGGTTTTCGGCGCGAAAATTTATCAGGAAAGCATGGCGGCATATCAATCGTATGCCGCCATCACTCAAAATGTGGCGCAAAACACCTATTATCCGGGCGTTACGGTGGACGGCATAGACTTGGGCGGCATGACCCGCGAGGAGGCCGGCGCGCTTTTCGGCAGTCGGCAGCAGGAGACGAGCAGCGCGTTTTCGCTGGTCGTTCAGGCGGGCGAACGCAGGTGGCGCATCACCTCCGACGAAGTGCCGATGACATTTGACGCACAGACCGTGCTGGACGAAGCTTATAACGTCGGGCGGTACGGCACGCTGGAAGAGCGGCTCGCGGCGATTGACGACGCGGCCAGGAACGGCGTTTCGTTCACGACGGGCTTTTCGTATGATCGAACGGCGATTGACGGGCTGGTGGATATCATCGCCGACAGCCTTGAATACGACGCGACCGACGCAAACCTTTCGGCTTTTGACGTGCAGACCCGCACGTTTACGTTTTCGGATGCAAAACCCGGTTATCGCGTAAACCGAACGGCGCTTCAGGAGGATATCCTTGCGGCGCTGGACGAGGGCGCGTATGACCGCATAATCACGCCGAAGGGCGAGAGCGTCGAGCCGAAGATCACGAAGAGTCAACTGGTCGGTCAATTCGGGCTGGTTTCTTCGTTTACGACGACAACGACGAAAGACAAGGATCGCAACAATAACATCGAAATTTCCGCCGCGGCGCTTAATGGGCGCATGGTCAAGCCGGGGAATACGCTGTCCTTCAACGACTGCACCGGCCAGCGGACGGGCGAGAAGGGCTACCGCGAGGCGGGCGCCATTGCGGGCGGCGTGCTGGTGGATGACACCGGCGGCGGCGTATGCCAGACGTCCTCCACGCTGTTCAACGCCGTGGTTCGCGCGGATTTGGAAATCGTCAAGCGAAGCGCACACAGCTGGCCGTCGTCTTATGTGAACAAGGGCGAGGATGCGACCGTCAACTGGCCGTCGCTGGATTTTGTTTTCCGCAACAACGGGGATTACCCGGTGTTCGTCATCGCGTGGTATGAAAATCAGACGGTGACGGTGCAGATTTACGGCAAGCTTTTGCCGAACGGGCAGACGATTGATTTGGAATCCGAAGTAACCAAGACGATCAAGCCGGATGACGAGGTGCTCTATACGCTGGATACGTCGCTGCCGGTCGGCACGAGGAAAGCCGGGCGCAAGAAGCGCACGGGCTATGTTGTCGATACCTACAAGGTCTATAAAGACGCAAACGGCAATGAAATCGAGCGGAAGAAACTTTGGACGACGACCTACCGCGCCATGCAGGATGAAATTCTGTATAACGACGGGTCCGGCTCTTCGTCCAAGGAATAAACCAAAGAGAAACGGGAGGAATGGGCTTGAAAAAGGGGGATGCGCGGCGCAGCGAACTGCTGGCCGCGAGCGAAAAGCTGTTCTATACGAAGGGCTATGAAAATACCTCCGTTCAGGACATTCTGGATGCGGTCGGTTTTTCGAAAGGCGGTTTTTATCATCATTTTGACAGCAAGCTCGCTGTGCTGGAGGCCATCTGTCAACAACGGGCGGAAGAGCTTTGCCAAAGCGCGCTGAAAGCCGCCGATCAGCCGAATCTGACCGCGAGCGAAAAACTCAATACGCTGCTTGCCTCCTCGACGCTCTGGCAGAGCGATAATCCCGGCTTTGTGATGCTGCTGATTCAGGCGGCATATTGCGAAAACGGGGCACTGATGCGGGAAAAGATGAAGGCCAGCCAGCTTTCCGGCATGAAAGGCGTGCTGGAAAACGTGCTGAGCGAAGGCGTTCAAAGCGGCGAGTTTTTCATTGACGATATTGAAACGACGGCGGAACTGGTGATGCGGCTGTATATGCAGTTTGCGGATGAAATTGCGTTTCTGCTGGCGGGCGACGACAGCGAGCTTCAGCTCTGCGAAAAGGCGATTATCAAAACGCGCGCTTATCGCACGGCCATCGAGCGGACGCTGTTTGCGCCCTACGGCTCGATTTCGCTCATTGAAACAAAGGCTTTGCAGGTGCTTGCGCAGCGTGTTTCCAAGGAAAAGCTTCGCAAGCGGGCGGATGATCTGTTGGCGAAATAAGCGGGCGGCAGCCCGCTTTTTGTATCAAGCGGACAGGGTGCATGCCGGCAGACTGACCGCCGCAGACGCGGGAAGTTGACAAACGGAAAACTTTGGTTCATAATAGAAATGTTCATCGGTTCATAAGATTCAGAAGAATTGGATCGGGACAGTCGGCCTCTCTGGCCGGGAAAGGTGCAGGTTTATGGGCAAATATTTCGGAACGGACGGCTTTCGCGGCGAAGCGAACGTCGATTTGACCAGTGAGCACGCGTATCGAATCGGCAAGTTTATCGGCTGGTATTACGGCGCGCGCAGGGGCAGAAAGGCGCGCGTGGTCATCGGCAAGGATACCCGCCGTTCCAGCTATATGTTTGAATATGCGATTGTCGCGGGCTTGACCGCGACCGGCGCGGATGCGTATATGCTTCACGTGACGACGACGCCGAGCGTTGCTTATGTCACCCGCGTGGATAGCTTTGACTGCGGCGTGATGATCTCCGCGTCGCATAATCCGTTCTACGACAACGGCATCAAGCTGATCAACAGCCGCGGCGAGAAGATGGATGATCAAACCATTGCGGATATCGAGGCGTATCTGGATGGCAATCTGGCCGCGCTTGGGCTGGAGAGCGATGTGCCGGCGGCCAAGCGCGAGGAACTGGGCGAGATTGTGGATTACGTTTCCGGCCGTAACCGTTACGTCGGCTATCTGATTTCGCTGGCGGCTCATTCTTATAAAAACATGCGCGTCGGTCTGGATTGCGCCAACGGCAGTTCGTGGAACATCGCCAAAACCGTCTTCGAGGCGCTGGGCGCGAAAACGTTCGTCATCAACGCCGAGCCGGACGGCGTGAACATCAACCGCAACGCAGGCTCCACGCACATCGAAGGTCTGCGCCGGTTTGTGGTGGAAAACCATCTGGATGTTGGCTTCGCCTATGACGGCGACGCAGACCGCTGCCTGGCAGTGGATGAGAACGGCGAAGTCGTGGACGGCGACAAGATCATCTATATCTTTGGCTGCCAGATGAAGCGAGAGGGCAAGCTGGCGGGCAACAAGGTCGTCACCACGGTGATGAGCAATTTCGGCCTGTACAAAGCGCTCGACGAAGCGGATATCGGCTATGAAAAAACCGCCGTCGGCGATCGCTTTGTTTACGAGAATATGGCGCAGAACGGCTACTGCGTCGGCGGAGAGCAATCCGGTCACATTATCCTGAGCAAATACGCGACGACGGGCGACGGCATTTTGACCTCCATCGAGCTGATGGAGGCGATGCTGGACAGCAAGCAGACGCTTTCCCGCCTCGCCGCGCCGGTGACGGTATACCCGCAGGTGCTCAAAAACGTTCGCGTGAGCGACAAAGCCGCCGTGCGCGAAAACGCGCATGTGCAGCAGGTCGTGAAGGCCGTTGGCGAAAAGCTGGGCGATATGGGGCGCGTGCTGCTGCGCGAAAGCGGCACCGAGCCGGTGATCCGCGTAATGGCGGAGGCGCAGGAACTGCGTGTGGCCGAGGCCTGTGTGAACGAGATGATCGAGGCCATTAAGGCGGAAGGGTTGGCTTGATATGGACGCGATTAAAGTCAGCGATTTGTTTGATTTGATGCATACCCGTGCGGCGCGCATGCTGGCCGCGTGCGAATATCCGTGGGAAGCGCTTTCCCGAATCGGCGAAACGGTGCTGGCCATCGGCCAAACGCTTGATTTGAACGCCTATGATCATCCGACGGAGGATGTGTGGATTGCCAAAACCGCGACGGTTGCGGCGACGGCCAGCATCACCGGCCCGTGCGTCATCGGGGAAAAGACCGAGGTTCGCCCCGGCGCGTTCATCCGCGGCAACGTGCTCGTCGGCGACGGCGCGGTGGTCGGCAATTCCTGCGAACTCAAAAACTGCATCCTCTTTGACGGCGTGCAGACTCCGCACTATAACTACGTCGGGGATTCGATTCTCGGTTATAAGGCGCATATGGGCGCGGGCGCGGTGACCAGCAACGTCAAGGGCGATAAGAAGAACGTCGTCGTCCACGGCGAAAGCGATTATGAAACCGGGCGCAAGAAATTCGGCGCGATGCTCGGCGATTTTGCGGAAATTGGCTGCAACAGCGTGCTCAATCCCGGTACGATCATCGGCAGGGATTCGCAGGTGTATCCGCTTTCCAGTGTGCGCGGCGTGGTTAAAGCGCGGCATATCGTCAAAGGCGGGCGCGGCGCGTTCGCAAAAGAGTAAACGTCAAAAAAAACGGGCTGTGCAAAACAGCTCGTTTTTCTGTATGAAGGCGTAAATCGCTTATGCGGCGTGGTTCGCCTTATATTCCTCCAGCGCGATGGCCAGCTGATCCGGGCAGCTCGTGCCGTTGCGGCACTGGATGCCCTTCAGGCGGCGGATGGCCTCGTCCACCGTCATGCCGATGACCAGCGCGGCGACGCCCTGCGTGTTGCCCGAGCAGCCGCCGTTGAACTTGCAGGCGGTGATGATGTTGTTTTCCACCTCGAACTCGATGGAACGGCTGCAAACGTTATGCGTTTTATAGGTATTCATGCTGTTTCCTCCTGTCATGCGTAAAATGGAACGCGAAAATCAACATTCGACGCGAATCGTGTTTTTCCTGCTTGTGACGCGCGCCGGCTTTTTCTCATAGGCTTGAGGAGAAAGGGTGTGGCGGCGATGGAGGAGCGAATCATCGTCTCGGGAGGCGACGAGGTGCGCGTGTTTGCGCCACCCGGGCGCGAAACGCCGGAGCAAATTCGGCTGGAAGGCGCGGGAGCGCTCTGCGCATCGCGCGGCACGGTGTTTTGCGCGAGCGATTGGGGCGATATGGTGTGGCGGCTGGATGCAAAGCGGCTTGTGCCGACCGGGCTTTTCGCAGGCGGGCCGGGGATGAAGCGGCTGTTGCTTTCGCCGGATGGAACGCGTCTTTTCCTGCTCTGCGCGGAAGCGGACAGCGTGCTTTTGCTCGATGCGCTCTGCGGTCAGCCGCTCGTGCTGGCTAAGGCGGGGCTGAATCCGCAGAACATCGCGCTGGATGAGACGGGCGGCGTTCTGGCAGCCGCGGCGGGTGAGAGCGGCGAGGTGCTGCTAATGAGCGCGCGTTCCCTGACGCTGCTGCGCCGTTTGTCCATGCCGGGAATTGTGTTTGACGTGTTGCTGCGCGGGGGCGCGGTGCAGGCGCTCTGCTTAAACGATGCGCTCGATACGACGTTGGTGACGATTCCGCCAATCGGCGCGCGGCAGTTGCTGACGCTTTCCGGCATGCCGGGGCGGATCATGCCCGATGGAGAGCGGCTGATCTGCGCGACGGAGGGCTTTTTGCATACGGTTTCGGGCGACGGCATGCGCCTTTTACATACGGAACACGCGCCCGGGCGGGCGAACGCCGCGCTGAGATGCGTGGGCGCGACGCTCTTATGCGATTCACTCAGCGAATGTGTTTTTGCGCGGAGCAGCGGCGGGCGGTGGAGCCTGTTTTGCAGGCATGCGCGGGATATGCAGCGCCTTTCTGGGAAAGGATAAAGCCGGGAGGCGGACGAATTGGCGAAAAAGTGGCGGCGGCGCATGGGCGTGATGATTTTGTGCTCGATGGCGGGAACAACGCTGATGCTGGCTTTGCAGGGGCGGATTCAGGAAGCGGTTCCGCTGCATCTGTGCAGCGTGTCGGCGCTTGCAGCGGCAATGCTCGCGTTTGTTCCCGTACCGGGCATTGTAGATTTTCTCTGGCTGCTCGGCATGCCGGGGGCGGTTCTGGCGCTCGTCTTTCCCGCGCCCGCCGTCAGCCGATGGCAGACGTTGTTTACGGCCTGCTATGTGCTCACCCACGCGCTGATTGTGCTCATCGGCCTGAGCGCGCTGGCGATGAGCGAATGGCCGCGCGCCGGACGAGTGCCGCGGATGCTGACAGCTTTGCAGGCGCTGGCCGTTACGGCTTTTTTCGCTAATCGCGCGCTCGGAACGGATTTCCTCTTCCTGGCCGCGCCGCCGGGCGGGACGCCGCTGGAATGGATATATCGTGCGGATTACGGGCTGTATATCGCGTTTTTACAGGGCATGATGGCGCTGCTTGCGTTGCTGATGGAAGGCGCGGGAAAGCGGCTTTTCGGGCGGGGATGATCGACCCGCCGATTTTTTCGCTATACAAATTTCGCCGGATGCGGTATAATAAACTGCAATGATGACATCTTTTGCGGATCATTTTCGCCCGTGATGTTTAAAAAAGAAGGGATTCACATTGGAAAACAAGAATATATCCTTGCTTCGCCGCTCGAACCAATGGGGGCTGACGGTGCTGAGCATCGTGCTTTGCCTGCTGTTTTCGCCGATGCTGGCCATGTCCGCGTTTGTGCCGCAGGGCATGACGCTTGTGCCGATTGCGCTTCTCCTGCTGCTGGGGTATGTCGGCCCGGTCAGCGCAGCGACGTGCACGGCGATTCTCGTGACGCTCAGCACGGTGGTTTTCGGCTTCTGGGGCGCGGCGCTTTCCGCGCTGCTGCTTGTGCCGGTGCTGGTTGTTTCGGGCTACATGGTCGAGCACGAGCGGGGCTTCTGGCAGAGCACGGCGGGTTCCGGCGTGATGATGTTCGTCTCCATCGGGCTGGCGATGCTGCTGGTCAGCGCGCTGGCGGGGACGGATGTGGTGACGGTCATGTCCGACATGATGCGTCAGGCGTTTTCGATTTCTCAGGCGTTTGGCGATATGGTGCTGACCATGATGATGCAGCTCGGAGCGATTACGACGACGAGCGGCAGCGCGGTGGATATTGCCTCGCTGGATGCCGCGACGCGCGGGCAGCTCATCGAGCAGCTCGTGCTGGCGATGGATACGGTAATGCGGCTGGAAATCCCGATGCAGATGGCGACGGGTTCTGTGGCCGCGGGCGTGCTGGGGCAGTCTGTGCTGCGCAAGGGCGTGCTTTCCCGCGGGGACAAGGTGGATTATCCGCCGCTGCGCACGTGGTCCGTGCCGAAAGGCTGGGGGCGCGTACTGGGCGCGACGCTAGCGGCGCTGTATGTGCTGACGCTGGTTGTGCCGAGCATTACGAGCAGCATGTTCTACGTCTTTACCGGCGTGTTTGAGCAGATTTTCGCCTTGCAGGGCATTGCCGCCGTGTGTTATTATCTGCATGGCAGGGGCAAGGGCCGCGTGGCGCAGGGCATCGTCTTTGCGCTGGGCTATTTTGTCATTCGCCCCGCCGCGATTCTGATCGGCATCGCGGATCAGACGTTCGACGTCGTCCATCGCCGCGAGAAAATGGAGGAGGAAATGCCGAATCCGTTTGATCCGCGCACACATGATGAAAAATAAGATTTCGGGAGGATAAAGCTATGAAAGTGATTTTGCTCAAGGATATCAAGGGAACCGGCAAGAAGGATCAGATCATCGAGGCTTCCGACGGATTTGCCCGCAACTTCCTTTTCCCCAAGGGGCTGGCGCGCGAGGCGAGCGCAACGAACCTGAACGCCATCGAGAACGCGAAAGCCGCGCAGAAGCACCGCGAGGATGTTGAGCGCGCCAAGGCGGAGGAGACCCGCAAGGCGCTTTCCGGCAAGGCGATCAAGATCATCGCGCGCGGCGCGGAGGGCGGTCGGCTTTACGGCTCCGTCACCGCGCAGGAGATTGCCGACGAGCTGTTTAAGCAGTACGGCGTGAAGGTGGAAAAGCGCCGCATCGAGGTGGCCAATATCCGCAACGCGGGCGATTTTACCGTTAATGTGTGGCTTTATGCGGGCATTACGGCGGAGATGACCGCCAAGGTCGAGGTCGGCTGATCCATACAACGCACTGGGTTTTCCTCCTGAAAAGGGGGAAAGCCCTATCTTTTGTTAAAAGGGGAGAACATTGTGGACGAGGCAGTTATGCGCGTACCGCCCAACAATGCCGATGCGGAAAAAAGCGTTTTAGGCTGCATGATGCAGGACAGGGAATCCCTGTCGCTGGCCTTTGAACTGCTTGCGGCGGATGATTTCTATCAGCCCGCCAACCGGGAAATTTTCGACGCGATGCATACGCTGAACACGCAGGGCATGCCCATCGACCTGGTGACGGTGGATGACGAGCTGACCCGGCGCGGTACGCTGGAGGGCGTGGGCGGCACGAATTATCTCATCGAACTGAGCCAGTGCATGCCTTCCACGGTCAACGCGCGCGCCTATGTGCAGATTGTGGATGAAAAGGCGACGCTGCGCCGCATGATCAAGGCGACGGGCGATATCGCTTCCGCCTGCTATCAGCAGACCGAGGCGGTCAGCGACATCCTCGGCGTGGCGGAAAAGTCGATCTTTGATATCATCATGCGCCGCCATGAAGGAAGTACGCTGACGCATATTGCGGACGTTCTGCCGGATACCTATCTGCGCATCGAGCAGCTGACCGAGCTGAAGGGCGGCATTGACGGCGTGCCGACGGGTTTTGTGGATTTGGATAATCTGCTGACCGGCCTGCACGGCGGCGAGCTGGTGATTGTCGGCGCGCGTCCTTCGATGGGCAAAACCAGCTTCGGCATGAACCTGATCGGCTACGCGGCGACGATGGCAGGCAAGACGACGGCCGTTTTTTCGCTGGAAATGCCGAAGGATCAGCTCGCGATGCGCCTTCTGTGCGCGGATGCGCGCGTGGATATGCAGGCCGTCCGCCACGGCTCGCTGCGCGACGAGGACTGGATTTCGCTTTCCTCTACGCTCGGCCCGCTGGCGGCCTCCAACATCTATATTGACGATACGTCCGGCATTACGCCCTCGCAGCTGCGCTCCCGCTGCCGCAGGTTGAAAATGGAGCATGGGCTGGATATGATCATGGTCGATTATTTGCAGCTGATGAGCGCGGACGGCCATGTCGAGAACCGCCAGAACGAGGTCAGCGAGATTTCGCGCAACCTCAAGAGCATCGCCAAGGAGCTGAACGTGCCGCTGGTTGCGTTGGCGCAGCTCTCCCGCGCGGGCGCACAGAGAAGCGATAAGCGGCCGATTCTTTCCGACCTGCGCGACTCCGGCGCTATCGAACAGGATGCAGACGTGATCATGTTCCTGCATCGCGAGGAATATTACGACCCCAACACCGAGGATAAGAACATCGCAGAGGTGATCGTCGCCAAACAGCGTAACGGCCCTCTGGGCACGGTGAAGCTGGCGTGGCTGGGGCAATATACGCGCTTTGCCAGCCTCCAACAGGGCGGCGCGGCGCAGTAATTCATGAGGTGAAGCCATGCAAACGCTTGTCGTTGCCGAAAAACCTTCCGTCGCGCGGGATATTGCCCGCGTGCTAGGCGCAAAGGACAGGGGCGAGAACTGCCTGATCGGCGGCGGCTATGTGGTCACATGGGCGCTTGGGCATCTGGTCACGCTCAAGGAGCCGCAGGAGCTTGACGAGCGGTATACCCGTTGGCGCGCGGAGGATCTGCCCATTCTGCCGGAAAAGATGGAAACCAAGGTCATCAAAAAGACGAAAAACCAGTTTCTCTCCGTCAAAAAATGGATGAACGACAAAAACACGCAGGATATCATCTGCGCGACGGACTCCGGGCGCGAGGGCGAGCTGATTTTCCGCTATATCTACGAGCAGGCGGGCTGCAAAAAGCCGGTGCGGCGGCTGTGGATATCCTCCATGACGGACGAAGCCATTCGCGCGGGCTTTGACAGCCTGCGCCCTTCGGCGGATTACGACGCGCTGTACGCCAGCGCGCGCTGCCGGGCGGATGCGGATTGGCTCATCGGCATGAACGCGACGCGGGCATATACGATTCGCTACAACGTGCTGCTCTCCATCGGGCGGGTGCAGACGCCGACGCTGAGCATGATCGTCAAGCGCCGCAGGGAAATCGACGCGTTTGTACCCAAGCCGTTTTACACGGTGCGCGCGGATTTCGGCGACTATCAGGGCGTGTATATCGACAAAAAAGGCGAGCGCAGGCTGGAAACCGAGGAGGCGGCGCAGCAGATTGTGCAGCGCGTTTCCGGCCGGTCGGCGAAGGTGACACAGGCCGCGCGCGAGCATAAAAGCGTTTGGCCGCCGCTGCTGTACGATTTGACGACGCTCCAGCGCGAGGCGAACGCCCAACTGGGGTTTACCGCGAAAAAGACGCTGGCGACGGCGCAGAAGCTCTACGAGCAGCACAAACTGCTGACCTACCCGAGAACGGACAGCCGCTATCTGTCCCACGATATGCTCGGCAAGGTGCAATCGACGCTGGGCAGCTATGACGGCGCGCTTCAACCCATCGGCGAACAGGCGCTTGCCTATGGTGTTCGAATGACCAAGCGCGTATTTGACGACGCAAAGCTGACGGATCACCACGCGATTATCCCGACGGGTAAGCGCGCGGATCGCGTGAACCTGACTGCGGATGAGCGCAAGCTGTATGAAATGGTCGCCAAACGACTGGCGGCGGCGTTTTACCCCAATTACGAATACGACGCGCTGCGCGTGGTGACGACCTGCGGGGAGGACGATTTTCTCAGCACGGGTAAAGCTGTTACGCAGGAGGGCTGGAAAGCCGTCTACGGCGGAGAGGAGACGAAGAGCCGCCGCAAAAAGAAGACGGAGGACGACGAGCAGCAGCTCCCCGCGCTGGCCGTCGGCGACGAGCGGCTCTGCAAAGGCGCGCAGGCAGTACGGGATCAGACCAAGCCGCCGAAGGAATACAACGACGCAAGCATCCTGCTGGATATGGAGCATGCCGGGCGGCAGATTGCGGACGAGGAGATTCGCGAACAGATGAAGGATTGCGCGCTCGGCACACCGGCGACACGCGCGGCCATCATCGAGCGGCTGATTGACGTGGGCTATGTGCAGCGCAGCGGCAAGAACCTCGTGGCGACGGAAAAAGGCGTGCACCTGATTGAAGCTGTGCCGCCGGAAATCGCTTCGCCGGAGACGACGGGCCGCTGGGAGCGCGCGCTGGCGGAAATCGCCCGAGGCAGCGACGGCGAAGCGCGTTTCCGGCAGGGCATTGCGCGATTGGCGGCGTTTCTGGTTCAAAATGCGGCGGGCGCGCCGGACGTGGCCTTTGCCAAAGAGGAGCGGCGCGGCAAAAAGCGCGTGCCGACGCTGGGCGTGGCCTGCCCTATTTGCGGGCAGGGCAAGGTGGCGGAAAACAGCAAGGGTTTTTACTGCACCCGCTTTCGGGAAGGCTGCAAATTCACCATTTGGAAAGATGCGCTGACCCGGGCGGGCGGCCCGGCGCTGACCGCCAAACTGCTCAAGCTGTGCATGGAGAAGAAGGATGTGCGCGGCTCGACGGGCACGATCCACTACGACGCGGGACAGATTCGGTTCACGGCGGGAGAACGATAAAGGAGCGACGGCCATGTTTTATACGGAAAAGAGAACGGAAGAAAACAAGCTGCATTTGCGGCGGGAGATGCTCAAAATGCTGTTGGCGATGCTCCCGTTTTTCGCGCTTTGCGTCGCGGGCTTCGTGATGCGCAACCAGACGCTTTGCACGGCGGGGTTGATTCTGACCTGCGCCGCGGCGATTTTTGTCGGCGATTTGTATGTGATGCCGCTTGTTCGGTACGGCCGTTTTCTGCGCGATCTGTTCACCGGCCTGTCGCGCAAAACGGCGGGCACGCTGGTGCGCGTCGGCGATGAGGAAGTGTATGAGAACGGCGTGTTTTTCCATGAGATGATTGTCAACATCTATGAAGATATGGCGGCGGAGGGCGAACGGCTCTTTTTGATTGAGCCGGATATGCCCTTTGACGCGGCGCTGATTGGGCATGACGTTGCGGTGACGAGCCACGATAAAGTGGTGCTGGCCGTTGAGCCGCTGGGGGCAAAAGCATGAACCACACACGTCAATTCCTTGCCCGGCTGGAGGAAAAAACGGCGTTTCGAGCCTGCGTCTTCGCTGCAATTCTCGCGTTGACGGCGGGTACGCTGTTTTTGCTGAATCTGCATACGCCGCTGCAAATGGACGACTACGATTATTCGTTCAGTTGGAGCACGGGCAAACCACTTGCCGGGGTAGCGGATGTGCTGGCCTCTCAGAAAGCGCATTATCGGCTGTGGGGCGGGCGCAGCGTGGTGCATACGCTGGCACAGCTTTTTCTGTATTGGGGCAAGGACGTATTCAACATAGCGAATACGGCAATGTATGTGCTGTTTGTGCTGGAATTGTATACGCTGGCCAAACCAAAGGGAAGGCGCTTCTGCTGGCCGGTGCTGCTGACGATTCACGCGGCGCTGTTCACGCTGGTTCCGTTTTTCGGCACGGTATTTCTGTGGCTGGACGGCGCATGCAATTACCTGTGGGGCACGGCGCTTGCGCTCCTGCCGCTGCTTATCGTTCCGCGCCTGTTGGAAGGCGGACATATTGCGCTGAGCGTAATCGGCGTTCTGCTCTGCTTTTTGAGCGGCTGGACGAACGAAAACGCGGCCTGCGGCATATTGGCGGCGGTGTTCCTGCTGCTGGCGGTCAGGCTGTATCGGCGGGAAAAGGTGCCGATGGCCGCGTGGCTTTGTCTGGCGGCGCAGGCGGTTGGCGCGGCGGTGATGATACTCGCGCCGGGCAACTTTGCGCGCGCGTCGGCCTATGCATACGATTCGATGCTGCTGGAAATCATCAAACGGCTGGCGCGCATCACGCTCTATCTGGTTATTTATGCAGGCGTTTTGCTGCTGGCAATGCCGATTGTTCACGGAACGGGGCGGGCGCTTCATGCGCCGATGCGAAGCGGGCGGGCGGCATGGCTGCTGCTGGCGGCGCTGTTGAGCGCCTATGCAATGGCCGCTTCGCCGGAATTGTCAGATCGGTCGTATACCTGCGTGATCGCGCTGACGCTTTGCGCGCTGGCCACGCTGGTCGGCGATGTGGACGCGCATACCCGGGCGCTGGATGCGGCCAAGCTCTGCGCGCTGCCGCTGGCGCTCCTCCTGCTCAGCTATGGCGGCTATCAGGCGGTGAAAGACGTCTGCGCGCATGAAACGGCGTGGAATGCGCAGATTGAAAGCGTGGAAGCGGCGGCGCGGAGCGGCGAGAGCGAAGTGAAAATCACTTCAATCGAGAGTTATTCGCGCTATACCATGAAGATTGCGCTGGAGCCGAACGCGGACAGCTGGCCGAACAGCACGCTTTCCAAATGGTACGGAATTCGGATATATGGCGAGTGAATTGTGTTCTTTTTGTGAATTTGAACGAAAAAAGGGCGCATTTGAGCCGCAAAGAAGCATTAGCGGCTTTGACGCGCTTGACAAGTTGCTGACAGCTCATTATAATTAGTCGTATATTGCCGAGTAGAGGCTGAAAGGAAGAGAACGAACATGAACAAGAGATTCGCGCTGATTGCGTTGCTGCTTGCGGCTTTGATGCTGCTCTCCGGCTGCAACCTGATCGGCCACGACGACGAGCTTGACGGCGCGCAGGTTGTGGCGAAGGTGGAGACCAATCAGGGTACCACCGAGATCACCAAAGCGGAGTGGGAGGCTTACCGGGATTATCTGGCCAGCTACTACCAGCAGTATTTCCAGCAGTATTTTGGCGTGACCATGCAGCTGACCGACGATGACATCGCCTCCTATGGCGAGAGCGCCGTCGAGCAGCTGATCGAGAGCGTCGTGCTTGAGGATAAGATGAAGGAGCTTGGCTTCGAGCCGCTGCCCGAAGAGGATGCCTCCAACGTGGAAAGCTATGCGGACAGCATGTTTAACTTCTACAAGCTGATGATCCGCCACCAGAACTACCCGGATCTGGAGACCGTCGAGGAAGAAGAGGCGCGTCTGACCGCCGCGACGCCGGATGAGGCGACGGGCAGCGAAGCGACCCCGGCCGAGGTTGTCGATACGGAGCGCAAAGCGACCGTCACCAACGACCAGCTCGATGAGATGCTGACCAACGACCTGAACACCGTCGGCTATACGCGCGATTACTTCGTGCAGAACCAGACCGCCAGCGTGCAGCGCGAGAAGATCCGCGAGTATGCCGCTAAGGACGTCGAGGTGACCGACGAGCAGGTGAAGGAAGAGTTTGACAAGCGCGTGGCCGATCAGAAGGAAAGCTATGACGCGAACCCGGCCGGTTACGTGACCGCCGAGAACAACGGCACCACGAATTACTACGTGCCGGAAGGCTATCGCGGCGTGAAGAATCTGCTGATCCGCTTCAGCGACGAGAAGCAGAGCGAAATCAGCGACCTGAACAGCGCGATTTCTTCCGCAAACACCACGCTGAGCGACGCGCAGAAGCAGCTGGACGACCTGAAGGCGGAGGATACCTCTTCTTACGACGAGGAGACCAAGGCCAGCTATGACGAGCAGGTTGCGGCGCTTGAGGAGACTGTGGCGACCGCTCAGGCGACGCTGGATGAATCCACCGCGAAGCTGGAGACGGTGACCGCCGAGGCGTATGACGAGATTCTGCCGACCGCGCAGGATGTGCTCGCCCGTGCGCAGGCCGGCGAGGACTTTGACAGCCTGCTTGAAACCTATGGTCAGGATACCGGCATGAACAACGAGCCGAACAAGAGCCGCGGCTATCTGGTCTGCGACGGCCTGTCCATCTACGAGCAGAGCTTCCAGGATGCGGCGATGGCGCTTGAAAAGGTCGGCGACGTGTCCGCTGAGCTGGTCAAGACGAGCTACGGCTATCACATCCTCCAGTATGCGACCGATGTGGCCGCGGGCGAGGTTGAGTACACCGAGGAAATCAAGAGCAATATCTACGATACCATGCTCTCCGACGCGAAGGACGCGGCCTATGAGGCGGCTGTGACCCAGTGGGTTTCCGACGCGAAGGTCACGACTTACCCGAAGGTCATGAAGTAATGTAAAATACCATGAAGGACGCTGCATCAAACGGTGCGGCGTCCTTTTTGTATGCAAAGCGGAATATCGCCGCATGCATCGGTTCACAATAAGCGCTGAAGAAACGGAGGGATTCGCATGAAGGAAAAACGAACGGGTCGCTCGGACGGGGTGGGCAGATGAGCAAGCGAATCGGCGCGCAAACGGTAGCCTTGCCGTCGCATCCCGGCTTGATCAGCTGGGCGGGCGTGGCCGGACAGAAGGAAAAAGAAGGGCCGTATGGAGCGAAATTTGACCAGATCATCCCGGATGAACTGAACGGAGAACAGTCTTTTGAAAGCGCCGAACGGGCGATGCTGGAGCAGGCGGTTACTCTCTGCGCGCAAAAAGCGGGGAAACGGCTGGATGAGATTCAAATGCTGCTGGCGGGCGATCTGCTCAACCAGATTATCTCTGCCGGATTTGCGGCGCGTAACCTCGGGATTCCGTTCTATGGCCTATACGGCGCGTGTTCCACCATGTCCGAATCCCTGTCCATCGGCGGCATGCTGGCGGACGGCGGTTTCGCCGATCAGTTGATCTGCGCGACATGCAGCCATTTCTGTACGGCTGAACGGCAGTACCGCGCGCCGCTGGAACTGGGCAATCAGCGAACGCCGACGGCACAATGGACGGTGACAGGCTCGGGCGCGGTGGTGGTCTCGGGCGGAAGCGGCGCGGAACATGCTCAGGCGGTTTTGACGCATACGACGTGCGGCCGCGTGATTGACCTTGGAATTACGGACGCGAACAACATGGGCGCGGCGATGGCGCCCGCGGCCTGCGATACGCTTGCGGCGCATTTTCGGGATTTGGGGCGCGGCTTTGCGGATTACGATTTGGTGGTCACGGGCGATTTGGGACATCTGGGGCGCGAACTGCTCATTGAGCTGCTGCGCGAGAAGAAAATTGACGTAGACGAAAGCAAACTCTTTGATTGCGGATGTGAAATCTTTTCCGAGCGGCAGGATATTCATTCGGGCGGAAGCGGCTGCGGCTGTGCGGCGAGCATGCTGTGCGCGCATTTGCTGCCCGAACTTGCAGCGGGGCGTTTAAATCGGATTGTCTTTATGGCGACGGGCGCATTGCTCAGCCCGACGACCAGCATGCAGGGCGAGAGCGTGCCCGGCGTTGCACATGCCGTTGTGATGGAGCATCGAAAGGGGATGGGCGTGTGATGGAAATCGTGTGGATGTTGATCAAGGCGTTCTTTGTGGGCGGACTGCTCTGTGCGATCGGACAGGTGCTGATTCTCAAAACGCAGCTCACCAGCGCGCGGATTCTGGTCGGTTATGTGACTGCGGGCGTGATCCTCGGCGCGCTGGGACTGTATAAACCGATCATTGTTTTTGCGGGCGCAGGCGCGACTGTCCCGCTTATGGGCTTTGGCTATGCGTTGGCACATGGCGCAATGGAAGGTGTGAAGGAAACGGGCATTCTCGGCGCGTTTACCGGCGGCGTGACAGCCGCGGCGGGAGGCATTGCGGCGGCAGTCTTTTTCGGCTATCTGGCCGCCATTCTCTTTAAGCCGAAAATGAAAAGCTGAAAAACAGACCGGAAGTTTAAACAGACTTTCGGTCTGTTTTCTGCTTTTGTACGCCGCTCTGTTTTTAAAGAGCGGACACGGCATATTGCGCACAGGTGCGGGTGTGCGGTATAATAGGTTCATTCTGCGGGATTGGAGGTGCGAGCGGATGACAGACCGATTGACAGAAACGGCGTGCGCCAGATTGTGCCTGCTTACGCCTATCGCGTGGGATGAATCCATGCCGCCGCTGTTTTCCCGTATGGCTGTGCGCCGAATGATGGCGTGCGGCGCGTTATGCGGCCTTGTTCTGCGGCAGACGGAGGCGCTGCCTCGGGCGACGTTTGAACGAGCGGAAATGCTGCTCACGCGGACAAGCGAAGCTCTTTTATGCATGGAAGCTTATGAAAAACGAGGCTATCGACTGATTCTGCCGGAAAGTAAGGAATGGCCGAAAGCGCTGCATAAGCTCGGCGGGCGGGAACCGCTGTTTCTCTTTATAAAAGGAAACGCATCCCTGCTGGAAAAGCGGACGGTGGCTGTGGCAGGCAGCCGGGAAATTGAAGAAGAAACAAGAAGCATGGCTTCGCGGCTTGGCGCTATGCTGGCCGAAGAGAAGCTGACGATGGTTTGCGGCGGAGCACGCGGCGTTGATCAAGCGGCGCAGAACGCGCTGCTGGATGCGGGCGGTTCGCTGATTCTCGTTCCGGCGGTTTCCGCAGAACAGGCCTGCACACGGGAAAAAGAAGCGGCGGCATTGCAAGATGACAGGCTGCTTCTGGTTTGCGAAACGCTGCCGGATGCGCCGTTTTCCGCGCCCAAAGCGCTGGCGCGCAACCATACCATTTACGCGTTAGGCGAGGCTGCGATTGTCGTTGCGGCTCGAAAAGGCGTTGGCGGAAGCTGGCGGGGCGCGACGGCGGGGTTGTGCGGAAATTTTTCGACGGTCTATGTGCCGGATGGAGACGGCGCGGACTTCGCAGGCAATCGCGCGCTGTATGAATACGGCGCGCAGAAAATTGATTTGAGCGGAAAACGAAGGATTGCCGGGCAGCTGCATATCGGCGGGCAGATGTCTTTTCTATAAAGCCGCAAAAGAAGGAGGGCGAACGCCGTGCAGGTAACGCTGACGCAGATCCCCATGCAGGAAATCCTGCATTTTCTGGGCTGGCATGGCACGCCCGTCGAACCGCCGCTGATGGAGCGGATCGGGCAGATCAGGCGGGAAACGCTTGATCAAATCAAACCGCGGGCGGTAATGCGGCGTTTTGCCTGCCTGCCGGATGGAACGCTGGGCGGAACGAACTTTTTGCCGCAGGGCGGCGATGTGCGCGCAATGCTGGCTCCCTGCCACAAGGCGGTTTTGCTGGCGGCGACGCTGGGCGCGGACAGCGAGCGACTGATTTTAAAGGAACAGGCAAAAGATTCGGCAGACGCTTTGATTTTCGATGCGGCGCTCAGCGCGGCCATCGAGGCGGTCTGCGATCAGATGGAGGAGACGCTGAGGGGCGAATTGGCGGCGCAGGGGTTATATTTGACGGATCGTTTCAGCCCCGGGTACGGTGATATGCCCCTTGCACAGTCCGGGCAGATTTGCGAAGTGCTCAACGCCGCGCGAACCATTGGGTTGACGGTCAGCCGAAGCGGAATTCTGATTCCCCGAAAATCGGTGACAGCCATCATGGGCGTCAGTCGGACGGCGGTTTCGCACAGGCCGAAGGGATGCTCGGGCTGTTCGGCACGGAAAACCTGCGCGTTTGCAAGACACGACAGCATAACGGAGGAATGACGATGACCTATACAAAGGCAATTACGCTGCTTGACGGCGCAATGGGAACGATGCTCCAGCGAGCGGGGCTTAAGCTCGGCGACCGCCCGGAAACCCTTTCCATCACGGCGGCGGATGTGGTGGAAAACATCCAGCGGCAGTATGTGCAAGCAGGCACACGTATGCTGCTGGCCAACACGTTTTGCGCGAACGCGCATAAGCTGGCTGGAACGGGTTTTGAGGTGGAAGAGGTCATTCGCGCTTCGGTCGCAGTGGCCAAACGCGCCTGCGCGGGCACGGACGCAAAGGTTCTGCTTGACGTCGGCCCCATCGGCGAGCTGCTCGAACCGCTGGGAACGCTGAAATTTGACGAAGCCTATGCGCTGTATGCGCAGATGATCCGCGCGGGCGCGGCGGCGGGCGCAGAAGGCGTTTTCTTTGAAACCTTCTCGGATTTGAACGAGCTTCGCGCGGGCATATTGGCGGCGAAGGAGTGTTCCGATCTGCCGGTATTTGCTTCGATGACGTTTGAAGCTTCCGGGCGGACATTCCTCGGTTGCCGCGCGGATGCGGCGGCGATGGCGCTGGATGCGCTCGGCGTGGATGCGCTCGGCGTGAACTGCTCCCTCGGGCCGAAAGAGATTGCGCCGATTCTGCAATCCATGCGCGCATGCACCAATCTGCCGCTGATTCTCAAACCGAACGCCGGTCTGCCCGACCCGGAAACGGGCGCGTATCACACTACGCCGGAGGAATTCGCGCGGGACTGCGCGGCGCTTACGGACGTCGGCGCGGCGTATATCGGCGGCTGCTGCGGCACAACGCCCGCGTTTATCGAGGTGCTTGGTCGGGCGCTGGCGGGCAAAACGGCGAAGTGGAACGAAAAGACCGTGCGCGGCATCTGCTCGGCGGGCGAAATCTGCGAATTCGGCAAAGGCGTTCGGGTGATCGGCGAGCGCATCAATCCGACGGGCAAAAAGCGTTTTCAGCAGGCGCTTCGCGAAGGCGATATGAATTATATCGTCGCGCAGGCGGTGGAGCAGGCGGAAGCGGGCGCGCAGATTCTGGATGTCAACGTCGGCCTACCCGATATTGATGAGCCGGAGACCATGCGCCGCGTGGTGACGGCCATCAGCGGCGCGGTCAGTCTGCCGCTGCAAATTGATTCCTCCAACCCGAAGGCAATTGAAGCGGGTCTGCGCGCCGCGCCGGGCAAGTGCCTGGTCAACAGCGTGAACGCGTCCCGCACGTCGATGGAAACCGTGCTCCCGATTGCGAAAAAATACGGCGCGGCGGTTGTCGGCCTTGCGCTGGGTGAAAGCGGCCTGCCGACGACCTGTGAAGAGCGCATGGGCTTCGCGCGCACGATTCTCAACACGGCGCTCGAAGCGGGCATTGCGCGGGAAGACGTGGCGATTGACTGCTTGACGCTGACGGTTTCCGCCCAGCAGGATCAGGTGAAGCAGACGCTCGAGGCCGTCACGCGTGTGCGCGAGGAGCTTGGGCTGGAAACGGTGCTCGGCGTATCGAATATTTCTTTCGGCCTGCCGCAGAGAATGCTGGTCACGCAGGCGTTTTTGACGCAGGCCATTCAAAGCGGCCTGACGCTGCCGATCATCAATCCCAATCAGAAGGAAATGATGGATGCGGTGGACGCCTGCCGGGTGCTCAGCGGAGAGGACGCGCACTGTGCGGCTTATATCGAACGCCATGCGGCGCAGGTCAAGCCGCAGACGGCGGCAAAGCCTGGCGCAAAGCTTTCTATTTCGGATGCAATCGCCAAAGGGCTTCGCGACGAGGCCGCGGCGGCGGCGCGCGAACTGCTGGAAAGCATGCCGCCGCTCGATGTGGTGGAAAAGGAACTGATTCCGGCGCTCGATGCGGTGGGCGAGCAATACGAAAAGCAGATCATTTTTCTGCCGCAGCTGATGAACGCGGCGGCCGCTTCCGGCGCGGCGTTTGACGAGGTGCGCCGCGTGATCGAGCAAAGCGGCGCGGCGGGCGAGGGCAAAGGCCCCATCGTGCTGGCGACGGTGGAAGGCGATATTCATGATATCGGCAAGAATATCGTCAAAACCGTGCTGGAGAATTACGGTTTCCGCGTCGTCGATTTGGGGCGCGATGTGCCCGCGGATCGCGTGGTGGAGGCGGTGAAGCAATACGGCGCGAAGGTCGTCGGCCTTTCCGCGCTGATGACGACAACCGTGCCCAGCATGGAAAAGACGATTGCGCGGCTACATGAAAACGGGCTGTATGTGCCGGTGATCGTCGGCGGCGCGGTGCTCACGCCGGATTACGCCAGGAAAATCGGCGCGGATTATTACGCGAAGGACGCGAAGCAGTCGGCCGATATCGCCAAATCAATTCTCGGCTGACGCGAATGGAGAATATGATGGAATACAGAGATTCAACCCGTGTGCGGGAATGGTTGAAGCAGGGCGTTTTGCTCTTTGACGGCGCGGCAGGAACGGCGCTTCGTGCGCAGGCCGGGGAGGGCGAGGCGGTGGAACGCCTGTGCCTGACCCAGCCTCAGCGCGTTTCGGCGCTGCACCGCGCCTATCTGGCGGCAGGCTGCCGGGCGGTTAAGACGAACACGTTTGCGGCGCACGTTTCGCTGGCCTGCGAAAACGAAGGAGATCAGGAAACGCTGATTCGGGCGGCGTGGAAATTGGCGCGCCGAGAGTGCGACGTCTATGACGCGGCGGTGTTTGCGGATATCGGCCCTGCGCCTGCGGAAAACGCGGGCGCCTGCTATATTGCGGCGGCTCGGCAGTTTTTGAACCTGGGCGCGACATGCTTCCTTTTTGAAACCATGCAGAGCGGAAACGGCCTTGCGGAGGCGGCGGCGTTTATCAAATCGTGCTGCCCGGATGCGTTTATCATGGTTTCCTTTGCTGCGGATGCGGATGGCTTTACGCGGGCGGGCGAGCAGGCGAGCGCGCTTGTTTCGCAACTTTCCGCCTGCGGGGCGGTAGACGCCGTCGGCCTGAACTGCATTTGCGGGGCGTATCATATCCGGCGGCTGCTGACGACGCTGAACGTCGGAAACAAGCTGCTCAGCGCTATGCCCAACGCGGGTTATCCGCATGTGGAAGAGGGGCGAACCTATTACGACAGCGACCCGGCGTATTACGCCCAGCAGGTGGCGGCCTGCGTGAAGGAAGGTGCGCGAATCATCGGCGGCTGCTGCGGCACAACGCCCGAACACATCCGCCAGATTGCGCGTCTGCTGGGCACTCCGATGCCGCCCCGTGTGCAGATGCCCGGCGAAAGAGCGAGGCAGACGACGGAAAGGCGCTGTGAGAGCCGAATTCTTCGGCAGTTGGAGCAGGGGCGGCGCGTGACGCTGGTGGAGCTTGATCCGCCGAGGAGCGCGGATATCGGCGGTTTTATGGAAGGCGCGCGCCGGCTTGAACAGGCGGGCGCAGATGCGATTACGATTGCGGATTGCCCGATTGGCCGCGCGCGGATGGATTCCAGCCTGCTGGCCTGCAAGCTTTCGCGGGAGCTGGGGATCGAGGCGCTGCCGCATATGACCTGCCGCGACCGCAACGTCAACGCGACCAAGGCGCTGCTGCTGGGGCTTTCAATGGAAAAGGTGCACAATGTCCTGGCGGTGACGGGCGACCCGATTCCGACCGGCGACCGCGGCAGCGTCAAGAGCGTGTATCAATTCAATTCCCGCGTGCTGGCAAAGTACATTCGCGGATTGGGCGAAAGTGGCGAGGCAGAACCGTTCTTCGTCTGCGGCGGACTGAACATCAACGCCGTGCGCTTCGATTTGGAATTGGAACGGGCGAAGGAAAAGACGGATTGCGGCATATCGGCTTTTTTGACCCAGCCGGTGCTCAGCGAGCAGGCGGCGCTTCATCTGGAACAGGCGAGAAACGAGCTGCGCGGCGCAAAGCTCATCGGCGGCCTGCTCCCGGTGGTCAGCGAGAAAAACGCCCGGTTTCTGCAAAGCGAGGTGCACGGCATCACGGTGGATGAAGCCGTTGCGCGCGCTTATGCGGGGCTTGACCGCGCGCAGGGCGAGGAGATGGCCGTTCGCCTGTGCGAGGCGGCGGCAAGACGAATCGCGCCCTTTGTCGACGGCTATTATATCATGACGCCGTTCCAGCGGGTGGAACTGGTGTGCCGCGTGATTCAGGCAACCCGGAATTTGGCGGAATAAGGGCTTGAAGAAAAGCCGGTTTTATGCGATAATAAAAACTGTATGTAAACTTTGGAATGTGGAGCAGAAAAAGGAGAACCTGATCACATGATCGCAACCCAGAATATTTCCCTTTCTTACAGCGGCAAGCCGCTCTTTAAGAACGTCAACATTAAATTCACCGCCGGCAACTGCTACGGCATCATCGGCGCGAACGGAACGGGCAAATCGACGTTCCTCAAGGTGCTCTCCGGCGAACTGGAGCCGACCACGGGCGAAGTGGTGATCACCCCCGGCGAGCGCATGGCCGTGCTGCGCCAGAACCATTTTGAGTTTGACAGCTATGAAGTGCTGCAAACTGTCATCATGGGTCATAAGCGCCTGTACGAGATCATGAAGGAGAAGGACGAGCTTTACGCCAAGGAGGATTTCACTGATGCGGACGGCGAGCGCGCCAGCGAGCTGGAAGGCGAGTTTGCCGAGCTGGACGGCTGGAATGCGGAAAGCAACGCGGAAATGATTCTTACGGGCCTGGGCATCAGCCTCGATCTTGAGCATAAGCTGATGAGCGAATTGGACGGCAGCCAGAAGGTCAAGGTGCTGCTGGCGCAGGCGCTGTTCGGCAGCCCGGATATCCTGCTGCTGGACGAACCGACCAACTATCTGGATATTCAGTCCGTCCGCTGGCTGGAAAACTTCCTGCTGGATTTCCCGAACACCGTCATCGTGGTCAGCCACGACCGTCACTTCCTTAACAAGGTTTGTACGCATATCTGCGATATCGACTTCGGCAAGATCCAGATGTATGTCGGCAACTACGACTTCTGGTATGAATACACCCAGATGGCGGCGCGCCAGCAGAAGGATATCAACAAGAAGAACGAGCAGAAGATCAAGGAATTGCAGGCGTTCATTCAGCGTTTCTCGGCCAACGCCAGCAAGCACAAGCAGGCGACGAGCCGCAAAAAGCTGCTGGATAACCTGCAGATGGAGAACTTCACGCCGTCTTCCCGCCGCTATCCGTATATCGCGTGGAAGCCGGATCGCGACATCGGAAACGATCTGCTGACCGTGACGAATCTTTCCAAGACGGTCAATGGCCGCAAGGTGCTCAACAACATCTCCTTCGTGCTGACTCCGGGCGACAAGGTCGCCTTTGTCGGCACGGACGAGCTGGCGCGCACCACGCTGTTCCAGATTCTCATGGGCGAAATGGAGCCGGACGAGGGCAGCTTCAAGTGGGGCGTGACCACCAGCCAGAGCTATTTCCCCAAGGACAACAGCAAATACTTTGACAACTGCGAATACAACCTGATTGACTGGCTGCGCCAGTTCTCCCAGAGCCAGTATGAAAGCGATATCCGCGGCTGGCTGGGCCGCATGCTCTTCTCCGGCGAGGAAGCACTCAAGCCTGCGCGCGTGCTCTCCGGCGGCGAAAAGGTGCGCTGCATGCTGGCGCGCACGATGCTCTCTGGCGCGAACGTGCTGATTCTTGACGAGCCGACCAACCACCTGGATCTGGAATCCATCACGGCGCTGAACAAGGGCATGATTGAATTCACCGGCTCGATGCTCTTTGCGACGCAGGATCACGAATGTATCCAGACCGTCGCCAACCGCATCATGGAGATTCTGCCGGGCGGCCTTGTGGATCGCCGCGAGAGCTATGACGATTATATCGAAAGCGAAATTGCCCTGCAGCAGCGCGCTGCGCTCATGCAGGCGTAAGCAGTTTTTCCATATCAGAAAAAAGTTGCCCGGTCAGCGGCACACGGCACCGTTTTTATGGTATACTGGGACAACAGGAAGAGGGGAATTGCCGTGGAACATATCAAACAGGATCAAATTATCAATATTCCCAACACCTTGACGGTGATTCGGATTTTGCTTTTGCCCGTCGTTGTCTGGCGGTTTATGGTCGGCGATGCGACCGGCGCGCTGATTGCGTATCTGGCCGCGATGCTGACCGACGCGCTGGACGGCATTATTGCGCGAAAGTTCAACCAGATTACGGCGCTGGGCAAGCTGCTCGATCCGCTGGCGGATAAGCTGTCGCTGGTGACGCTGCTTGGCTTGTTCGTTTCCGACGGGCAGATTCCGCTCTGGGTGCTGGCCATTATCCTCGTCAAGGAAGTGACGATGGTTATCGGCGGCGGCGTGGCGCTCAAGCGCGGCATTGTGGTCTATGCGCTCCCCATCGGCAAAGTGACGACGGTGGTTTTTGTGCTTTCCATCATTGCGCGCTTCTTGAGCTGGACGCAGATTGCCGATACGCTGCTGTGGATTTCCGTCGCGCTGTCGATGGTTGCGCTGATCTGGTACGCCGTCGATTTGATGAAAAAACTCGGAATCAAAGCAGATTCAACAAAATAGTTCGCTGACTTATGGCGGCTCGCGGCCTTGACAAGAGGACGCGAGCCGTTTATAATAGTCCAAATCCCATTTTTGAGTGGCTTTTCCGAACGTTTCGCTTGAAAAAGCCCGTACAGTTCAGAAAGATAACAGGAGGAAGAAAGCATGCTGCCGAAAGTGATTCGTGAAGGACTGACTTTTGATGATGTTCTGCTGGTTCCGCGCCGCAGCGAGGTGCTGCCCAAGGAAGTTAAGCTGGAAACGTATTTGACCGATAAGATCAAACTGAATATCCCGTTCCTGTCCGCGGCGATGGATACGGTTACGGAGTCCAAGACGGCCATTGCGATGGCGCGCGAGGGCGGCTTGGGCATCATCCATAAGAACATGTCCATCGAGCAGCAGGCGCAGGAAGTGGATCGCGTGAAGCGCTCGGAGAACGGCGTCATTTCTGACCCGTTCCACCTCGGGCCGAACAACCTCGTTTCCGATGCGGAAGAGCTGATGGCGCGCTACCGCATTTCCGGCGTGCCGATCACCGATGAGGCGGGCAAGCTGGTCGGCATCCTGACCAACCGCGACCTCCGCTTTGAAACCAATTATTCCCGCCCGATCCACGAGGTCATGACCACCAAGAACCTGATTACCGCGCCGGTGGGCACGACCCACGAGCAGGCGCGCCAGATTCTGGCCAAGCACCGCATCGAGAAGCTCCCGCTGGTGGATGAAGACGGCCATCTGCGCGGCCTGATCACCATCAAGGATATCCAGAAGGCGCAGAAGTATCCGAATTCTGCGAAGGATGCTTCCGGCCGTCTGCTCTGCGGCGCGGCTGTCGGCGTGAGCCACGACGTGTTTGAGCGCATCCCGGCGCTGATCGCGGCGGGCGTGGATATCATCTGCATCGACACGGCGCACGGCCACAGCGTCGGCGTGCTTCGTCAAATCGAGAAGATCCGTGCGACGTTCCCGAACGTTCAGCTCATCGCGGGCAACGTGGCGACGGCCGCCGCGACGCGCGCGCTGTTTGAGGCGGGCGCGGACTGCGTGAAGGTCGGCATCGGCCCGGGCTCTATCTGCACCACCCGCGTGGTCGCCGGCATCGGCGTGCCGCAGGTGACGGCTATCAGCGATTGCGCCGAGGAAGCCGAGAAGATGGGCAAGCGCATCATCGCCGACGGCGGCATCAAGTACTCCGGCGACGTGGTGAAGGCCATCGCGGCGGGCGGTTCCGCCGTCATGCTGGGCAGCCTGCTGGCGGGCACCGAAGAAGCGCCGGGCGCGCTGGAAATCTATCAGGGCCGTCAGTTCAAGGTCTATCGCGGCATGGGTTCCCTGGCGGCGATGGAGAAGGGCAGCAAGGATCGTTACTTCCAGGAAGATGCGAAGAAGCTCGTGCCGGAAGGCGTCGAGGGTCGCGTGGCTTACAAGGGCGCGCTGAGCGATACGATCTTCCAGCTTCTGGGCGGCCTGCGTTCCGGCATGGGCTATTGCGGCACGCCGGATATCGAGTCTCTGCGTCATGACGCGGACTTCATCCGCATCACCAACGCGGGCCTGGTGGAGAGCCATCCGCACGATATCAACATCACCAAGGAAGCGCCGAACTACACCCGCGGCGGCATGTAATTTCCTTTTCTGAAAACAAAATGGAGCCGGACGATTTCGTGTCGCCCGGCTTTTTGCATGCCTACGCAATCAACTGCGCATCTTTTAAAACCTGTTTTAATTGGCTGCGACAGGGTTCATCCATCGGGGTCAGCGGCAGACGCAGCTCGTCGTGAATCAGCCCCATCATCGAAAGCGCCGCCTTTGCCGGAATCGGGCTGACTTGCAGGAACAAGGCGCGAATCAGCGGCATCAGTTTAAGCTGGAGCGCTTGCGCTTCGTCTATGCGGCGCTTCAGGCAGGCTTGCGTCAGTGCGCGCGTTTCCTTCGGCAGAACGTTGGAAACGACGCTGACCGCGCCGCAGCCGCCCAGCGCCATCAAGGGGAGAATCTGATCGTCGTTGCCGCAATAGACGGGAAGTTCGCCGTGCGTTTTTTCCAGAAGTTCGCTCGTCAAAGAGAGGCTGCCGCTGGCCTCTTTCAAACCGACGACGGCGGGATGGCGGCTCAATTCGGCGACAGTTTCGGCAGTCAGCCCCATACCCGTGCGCCCCGGCACATGATAGAGGATCATCGGCAGGGCGCAGGCGTCGAGAATCGCATGATAGTGACGGATAAGGCCGGACTGCGTGGTTTTGTTGTAATACGGCGTAACGCTGAGCTGACCGGCAGCGCCGAGCCTTTGTGCCTGACGGGCGTATTCGATGGCGCGGCGCGTATCGTTAGAACCTGTGCCGACGATGACGGGAATGGAATTTCCCACACATTCCAGGCCGATTTCAATGACGCGTTCGCGTTCATCCATTGTAAGGGTGCAAGGTTCGCCGGTTGTGCCCAGGAGCACCAGCGCATCCATCTGAGCTTCCAACTGCATGGCGATCAGGCGGCGTAAAGCGGGTTCATCCAGCCGCCCATCCGGCAAAAACGGCGTGACCAGCGCGGTGGCGCAGCCGGTAAACAGAGGAGAATTCATCAGGCATACCTCCCGAAAGTCAAAAGGACAAAGAAAAGCCGCTTTGGTCAACAACTGCATCCTCAGTGTCTTCCAAAGCGGCAAAAACCATGCGTATCGGTTTGTGAAACAGGTGATGCGCTCAAAGCAGGCTTAGGGCCTGCGCTAAGGCGCAATCGAGCGATTATTTTTTCGGAATGTAGCCCTGCGCGCAGAGCAGTTCGGCGATGAGTACAGCGCCGCCAGCCGCGCCGCGCAGCGTATTATGAGAGAGGCCGACAAAGCGCCAGTCAAACAGCGAATCGCCGCGCAGACGGCCGAGCGAAATGCCCATACCGTGTTCGAAATCGCGGTCAAGGCGGGTCTGAGGCCGATTATCCTCCTCAAAGTACTGAAGGAAAGGATGCGGCGCGCTCGGCAGGTTCATCTTCTGCGGCAGGCCCTCGAAGGCGCGCCAGCGCTCGATGATTTCCTCTTTCGTTGCGGGCTTTTCAAAGCTCGCCCAGCAGGTCGCCAGATGGCCGTCCGCCACGGCAACGCGGACGCAGTGCGCGCTGATGATCGGCGCTTTGGCCGGAACAATCACGCCGTTTTCCAGATGACCCCAGATTTTAAGCGGTTCCTGCTCGCTCTTTTCTTCCTCGCCGCCGATGTAGGGAATGACGTTGTCGATCATCTCCGGCCAGCGCTTGAAGGTCTTGCCCGCGCCGGAAATCGCCTGATAGGTGGAAACGACCACGCGCGTAGGCTTGAGATCATACAGCGCCGTCAGCGCGGGCACATAGCTCTGAATGGAGCAGTTGGGCTTGACGGTGACAAAACCGACCTTTGTGCCCAGCCGCTTGCGCTGGTATTCGATCACGTCCGCGTGCTGCGGGTTCAGCTCCGGCACGATCATCGGCACATCCGGCGTGCCGCGGTGAGCGGAGTTGTTGGAAACGACAGGCGTTTCGCTCTTGGCGTAAGCGTCCTCCAGCGCGCGGATCTCGTCTTTCTTCATATCCACGGCGCAGAAAACGAAATCCACCTCGCCGGTAACGGCGGCCACATCGGAAGCGTCGCGCACGATAAGCGGGCGGACGTTCTGCGGAATCGGCCAGTCGAACGCCCAGCGATCCGCGACGGCTTCTTCATATGTTTTTCCGGCGCTGCGCGCGGAAGCGGCGACGACGGCAATTTCAAACCACGGGTGATCGGCCAGAAGAGAAACAAAACGTTGACCCACCATGCCGGTGGCGCCGACGACGGCAACGCGCCATTTACGCTCCATGACGAATCCATCCTTTCAAATTTCAACGATATATTCCGCGAAAAGTCGGGAAAAAGAATGATGCGTTCATCATAGCACCACAAGCGGCGCTTTGTCAACCCCGACGCGGCAGGATTTGGCAGGCATGGCTGACCGCCCTGATAAAAAATACGCCGCGCGGGGAGGAAATGTGCGCCCCTGCTTTTCATTTTGCCTCACTTATGATACAATATAAACTTGAAAAAGTGGATGCTGAAACAGGGACACTTGAAAGAGAGGAATGGAGCATGGATTTTAACGCCCTTGAAAAAGAGGCGAGTCAATATGAAAGCCGTCTGCGCGAACATCGCCGCGCGCTGCACCGCATCCCCGAACTGGGCTACGAAGAGCATGAAACGCATGTATATCTGATGCAGCAGCTCCGCGCGCTTGAGCCGGACGATTTGAAGGCGTATGCCAAGACGGGGATTCGCGCCGTGTTTCGCGGAGACGGAACGGGCCGCGTGATCGCCTTCCGCTCGGATATGGATGCGCTGCCGATCCCTGAAAAAACGGGGCGGACGTTTGCCTCCTGCCATCCGGGCAAAATGCATGCCTGCGGGCATGACGGCCACATGGCCAACCTGCTGACGTTCGCACAGTGGCTCAGCGAGCACAGGGAAAGCCTGCGCGACGACGTAGTGCTGCTCTTTCAGCCTGCGGAGGAAACCATCGGCGGCGCGAAGAACATGATTGATGAAGGCGCGCTGGAAAATCCGCACGTCGAGGCGGTTTACGGCATGCACATGATGCCGGATGTGCCGATTGGCAAGGTTTCCACCTGCGCCGGGCCGATGATGGCGCAGACATGCGAAATGGATTTTATCATGCATGGCGTGGCAGCCCACGGCGCGATGCCGCATTTGGGGCGCGACGCGGTGACAGCGATGGCGCATTTGCTAACGCTGCTGCAAACGACCGTTGCGCGCAGCGTTGATCCGGCGCAGCCTGCGCTGCTGACCATCGGCCATGTCGAGGCCGGGCACCAGCGCAACATCCTCGCCGAGGAAGCGAAGATGGAAGGCATCATCCGCACTTTCTCCAATGCCGTCTATGCGGGGCTTGAAGAAAGAGTCCTTCAGGATATGGCGGGCGTGGACGCGGCGTTCGGTACGAAAACCGAGATGATCAAGCGCGTCTTTTATCCGTGCGTGGAGAATGATCCGACGGAGGTGGAGCGCGTCCGCACGCTTCTGGGCGATCGTTTTGTGATGGAAAAACCGCGCATGATCGCGGAGGATTTTGCGTTTTATCAGCTGAGTGTACCCGGGGTTTTTGTTTTCTGCGGCTGCATGGATGAAAACCACACAAGCCCGCTGCATGCGGATACGTTTGATTTTGACGAGCGCGCGCTGGTCACCGGCCTTGCGCTGTTCATCGGCCTGACCGCCAGAAAGGAATAAGAACATGGGCTTTTTTGACAGATTGTATTACGGAAAAGCAGGCAAACGGGATTACAGCGAAATGGATATGCCGAAGAACCGCGTGTCGCTGTTTTTCATGGTGCTCAAGGATCACATTTTTGATCTGGTTAAGGTCAACCTGATGCAGGTTGTATTCTGGATTCCGTTCCTGCTGTGGACCTATATCAATCTGGCGGCGGTGCAGAGCATCGACACGGAAACGGTGCTTGCGGGCGCGGACGGTGCGGCGGATTTGATGAGCGCGATTTCCGGCTATGTGATGATGTGGCTGCTCGGTTTGATTCCATGCATCGCCATCACCGGGCCGTCGTCCGCCGGTGCGGCGTATGTCATGCGCAACTGGGCGCGCGACCAGCATGCATTTCTGTTTTCGGATTTCAAGGATGCGTTCAAATCCAACTGGAAGCAGGCGCTCGGCGTTTCCGTGTTGACTTCGGTTGTGCCGATTGTGGCCTATACGGCCGTTTCATATTACGGCGAGATGGCTAAAGGCAGCGCGGTGATGATCCTGCCGCTGATGATCGTGCTTTCCGCGACGCTGATCTATATGCTGATGCTCCCGCTGCTCTATCCGATGATGGTCGGGTATGAGCTGAGCTTCAAGAATCTGATCAAGAACGCATTCCTGATGGGCGCGGCGCGTTTTCCGCAGATGCTGCTGGCGCGGCTGATCACTGCCGTCCCGGTGGCGGCGCTGCTGCTGGGCATTTATGCGGGCAATGGCATTGTGATTCTGGTCGTTTCGCTGTATTATCTGCTGTTCGGCTTTGCGCTGTCCAGATTGATCTATGCGTCGTTCGCCAACGGCGTGTTCGATAAGTACCTCAACCCGCATATCGAGGGCGCGCAGGTCGGGCAGGGGCTTCGTCCGCACAGCGAGGACGACGATCTGCCCGAGGATGATGAGAAAGACGACGAGGAGGATGAGTAAACCCACATGAAACGAAGCCTTTGCGGCCACAATGAAGCCGGGAGGTGGAGCCATGAAGGGGTTTACGCCGCCGACCCAGCGTGAGCGCGATAAATACCGCGCGGCGCAGGAGGCAGGCCTGCTTGAACGGGTGCTGGAAGTCGGCTGGGCCGGATTGACCGCGAAGGAAAGCGGACGAATCGGCGGTCTGCTTGCACACAAAAACAGAGAGTAAAAAACATGTATGATGATTTTGCAAGCGTATACGATACGCTGATGGATGATTTTGATTATGACGCGTGGAGCGAGCACTATCTGCGGCTGATTCGTTCCGTAACGGGCGAGCTGCCCCGGCGCGCGGCGGAATGTGCCTGCGGAACCGGCAGCCTGACCGTGCGGCTGGCTGAAAGCGGCATGAACGTGACGGGCGTAGATTTATCCGCCGCGATGCTGCGTCAGGCCGAAAAGAAGGCACGCGATTACGGCGTGGAGGCTGCGTTTGTCCGGCAGGACATGAAGAAGCTGACGCTTCCGCGCCGTGTTGGCGTTGTGCTGGCGACCTGCGACGGCGTAAACTATTTAACTGCGCCGGAGGATGTGCGCGCGTTTTTTGCCGCGGCGTATCGAAACCTGCTGCCGGGCGGCGCGCTGTGCTTCGATTGTTCGACCCGGCATAAGCTGGAGGATGTCATGGGTGACGCTTTCTTCGGCGAGGAACGGGACGGCGCGGCGGTGCTCTGGCAGAATAAACTGAATCGTGCGGAGCATCTGCTCGCAATGGATGTTACGTTCTTCGTCCGTGAGGAAGACGGACGCTATCGACGTTTCCGCGAGCAGCATCATCAACGCGCGCATAGCGCGGCGGAACTGACGCAATGGCTTGCTGACGAGGGTTTTGAAGATGTGCGCGTGTATGGCGAAATGCGGATGGATGCGCCGAAGGAAGACGATCTGCGCATCCACATTACGGCGAAAAAACCTGAAATAGACGGATAATTCGGAGGAATAGACGATATGGAACAGAAGAAATCCAGAATGTTGCGGCTGACGCTGATGGGCGGTCAGGCGCGTGTGTTTATCTGCGATACAACCGAGATGGCGCAGCAGGCGCGCGATATTCATAACGCGAGCAATACGTGCAGCGCCGCGATGGGGCGCATGCTGGCCGCGACGGCGATCATGGGCGCGAATCTCAAGAGCGAGGGCGACCGAATCACCGCGACGATCAACGGCGGCGGCCCTGCCGGCCCGATCTGCGCGATTGCCGGGCCGGATGGAACGGTGAAGGTGACCATCGAACACCCGGAGGTTGAGCTGCCGCTCAAGGAAAACGGCAAGCTGAACGTCGGCGGCGCGCTGGGCAAGGATGGCCAGCTGACCGTTATGCGTTCGTTCGGTTTCGGCGAACCGTATGTCGGACGCGTGGCGCTGGTTTCCGGCGAAATCGCCGAGGATTTCGCCATGTACTATCTGGAATCCGAGCAGACGCCTTCCCTCTGTGCGCTGGGTACGCTGGTGGGTGAGCGGATCATTTCATCCGGCGGCATTTTGATTCAGGCCATGCCGGATTGCTCGGAGGAGCTGCTCGACGCGCTGGAAATCCGCGCGGAACTGTTCAGCTCGATTTCCCAGCTGCTTTCCGAAATGACACTGGAGGAAATTGTCGAAGGCTGCTTCCGCGGCCTGAACCCGGAAATTCTGGAAGAAATGCCGCTCAGGCTGCAATGCGACTGCTCGCGCGATTACATCGAGCGGGTGCTGCTGTCGATGGGCGAACACGAAATCCGCGATATGATCGAGAAACAGAACGGCTGCGAGGTGGAGTGCCACTTCTGCCGCAAACATTATCGTTTCAGCGGTGAAGAGCTGGAGAGCCTGCTGGCACAGGCACATCGCGGCGACGGCGAGGCGTGAACAGGAGGGGTGTCATGACCAAGGTGGTTTCTATGGCGCGCACAAGTGAATACTGGGTCAGCCGCGCGCATAAGCACCGCCTTGCCGGACGATATGACGAAGCGATGGCACTGCTTGGAAAAACGCAGGATCAATACGGCACGAGCGAGGCGCTGGAACGGGAACTTGCGCAGACATATGACGAAATGGGCTGCGAGGAAGAAGCGGCGCGGGCGTATCTGCGCGTGGTTCGCATGAAGGGCGAATACAGGGCGGATGCATTGTTTCAACTGGCGCTTTCGGCGGCGCAGCGCGCAGACCTGATGCGTGCCGCCTCTTATTTTGAACAGTTTGAGGCGAGCGACCGCCGACATGTCTCCCCGGATCTGGTGGCGCTGCTGGGTCAGCAGCTCAGGCAGTCGCTTGAAACGCCCACCCCGCAGAACCGGCGGGAACGCGCGAAGGCGCTGGAACGCCGCGCTGTGGAGCGTTTGCAGGAGGGACGGGTTTACGCCGCGCGTCGAACGATGCTGCATGCCATCGACTTACGCAAAAACGCGCAAAGGCTGACGCTGCTTGCCTGCTGCGAACTGATTCTCGGGCGGCTGGATGACGCGCAGACCCATGCCGAGCAGGCGCATGAACTTGCGCTCGCACGGGTGCAGACGCTCTGCGTGCTGGTCGATGTGCTGTATACGGCGGGCAAGGCTGAACAGGCGCGCCGCATGCTGCATATCGCGGTGCTGCGCGCGCAAAGCGTGGATGAACGGCTGAGCGTGGCCGTCGAGTGTGCCAAGCATGGCGAGGACGGCCTGACGCTCAGGCTGACGCGTTCGCTGCTTCGGCGAGATTCGTACTGTACGCGCGGCATGATGCTTCGAGGCTGTGCGCTGATGAACCTGCGTCGGTTTGATGAGGCGAAGCGCGTCTTTGCCCGCCTGTGCGTTCTTCTGCCGGAAGATACGGTCTGTCAGGCATATTATGGCATGGCCAGAGACGAGCGGCTGCCTGATGGGCGGCTGACGCTGGGACTGGATGTGCCGCAGGAGGAAGCGGCGAACCGCGCCATACGCATCGTCTCCGCGATGGTTGATGCATCGCAGAGCGGAACGCGGGAGCTGTATGGCCTGTGCGCATGGGCGCTGCATTCTGCCGTCGGCGGGACGAATACGGCGCTGCTTGCGCTGATGCTGATGAGCGCCATAGAAACGCCGGAAGCGCTTGACGTGCTGCTGGATGCGTTGACTGATCCGCAAGTGAGCGACAGCATGAAGCGCGCGATTCTTCAGGCGCTGACGGCTTCGCACGGGTTTCAGCCTTACGATGTGGACATCGGCGGGCGCTATGTCCGCCTTGCAGCGGGCGCTGTCACCGGGCGGACGATGGATGGCGAAGAGGCACAGACGGTTGTGCAGGCCGTTTCCGATGCGCTGATGCCTGATTTCCCGCAGGCGCCGAAAATGCTTCTGCCGATGTATATCGCATTTCTGGAACAAAACGGCGCGCCGAAAAAACGCGAACAACCCGCGTGTGCGGCGGCGCTGGAATACCTGTTTCACAGGCTGTCCGGCAGAAAAATCGGTTTGCGCCGAATTGCGGCGAAATACCGTATCTCTCCGAGACTTTGCCGCATGATGGCGAAAAGAATTCTGCGGGCCGTTCAGAAACAGGCGAAAAACAATACAAAAGGGAGTGCAGAACATGAAATGCATCAACTTTGATCGCGCTTTTGAGCGCTATATGGCCGGATGGATGAAGGAAAACAGCGAGAAGTATAAGGACGACATGGATGTGATCGAGGACATGATGCCCGACGTCTATCTGGAATTCCTGCAAAAACCGGCTGATTTTCTGGACGGCGTCGCGCCGCAGGACTATTTCGAGCAGTTTGACGACGCGGATATGCTCGTGAACTGGCTCTGCGATTATATGACGCATGGCGTTCCGGTGCCGGATCTGCTGCTTGAACGCATCACGGCGCTCGGGGATTCCGCGGAAAAGAGTCTGCTGGCGCTGCTTGCCCGCGAGAATCTGCCGGAAGAGGCGGAAATGACGGCCATTTCGCTGCTGCGCGAGATGGAAAGCAAAGCGCCGATGCAGCGCTATATTGACTTCATCGCGTCGCTGGAAGAGCCGAGCGACAAGGGCGACCTTTGCGCAGAAGCGCTGATGAGCATGGGCGAAGGGGTCGTTGCGCCGATTTTCGACGCTCTTTCCGGCGCGGGCCAGACCGGGCGCGACATTTTCGCCGATATCCTGAGCAATTATCCCGGCGACGAGCGCATTTATGAGCTGATGACCGAGCGCTTTGCCACGCGCGACGAGCGGCGCGCGCTGTTCGCTTCTTATCTGGCGAAGCTGGGCGATGAGCGCGCCATTCCGATGCTCAAAGAGGCTGCGCAAAGCCCGGATATCAACTATCTGGATTATGTGGAGGTCGTTAACGCCATCGAAGCGCTGGGCGGCGAGCGCCCGCCGGAACGCGAATTCTCCGGCGACCCGTATTATGAATCTCTCAAGCAGGTTTAACGGCCTGAACGCGCATGTTTTACCCCTAAAGGAGGAGCTGCTTTCGTGATTTGTCCAAACTGTGGTCGTGAACTGCCGGATACGGCGCGCGTGTGCCCGAGCTGCAACGCTGTGCAGCGTGCGTACAGACGCAGGCGGGCGGAAGCCGACGTCGAAACGGAAACGCCGCGTGCACATGTGGCGCGCCGTGTGACGCCTGAGACTGAACCCGCGCACAAAAGAGAACAGACGAGAGCGCAGAATATCGGCACGGTTTCCACCCCGAAGCGGGTTCCGACGGGCGAAAGGCCGCATCCTAAAACGGGTTCGGGAAGCAAAGTGCCCATCGGTCTGGAAAAACAGAGGGCTTATGAACAGGCGAAGGTGCGCCATGTTCGCCATGCGCCGGATAACCTGCGGCGAAAAGTGGATGCAAAGCCGGAAATCATGAATCCGCCGATCTACCAGCGATCGCATAAAAAGCTGCTCCGCGTCATGGTGGTTATTCTGCTGCTTCTGCTCTTTGTCGGCTCTGCGGGCGGCTATATGCTCTTTAAAACCGAAAGCGGCCAGCAATTGATGGCTCAGTGGGGTTGGAGCATCGCCAGAACGGACGCTTATGTCACGCTGGGCAAGGAACTGCTGGATCAGGCGTATTATACCCGCGCGATTCAAACGCTGCAAATTGCGATTGACCGTGAGCCGGAAAACGTCGATGCGCTCATTTTGATGGCGCAGGCATACACCGAGCTTGACCGCGTGGATGAAGCCAAAGCGATTTATGAATCTTTGATCAACAATATCGCGCCCGCGCATCCGAGCGCCTATCGAAACCTGATCAAGATTTATCAGGATGAGGGCTATAATGCCGAGGCGCTCGCGCTGATGAAGCAGGCGGCGGAAAAAGCCAACAGCACGCAGGAATTTGACGTCATGCTGCGCGAGTATACGCCGACCGCGCCGGTGCTTTCCAAGACGGCGGGACGCTATACCGAGGAACTGGACGTGACCATCAGCATCCCGGAGGGAGAAACGGTGTATTATACCACGGACGGCACCGATCCTTCCGAATCCGGCTTGATTTACACGGCAGGAACGAGCCTGCATGTGGCTGAAGGCAAGATGACCATCAAGGCTATCGGCTTTACGGAAAACGGAACGCCGAGCGAACAGGTTTCGGCGGATTACACGGTGATCATTCCGACGCCTGCCGCGCCGAAAGCCAACTACGCTTCCGGCAAATACAAAAAAGCGCCGAAAGTCAGCTTGCGCCCGGGCGACGAAGAAGACAAGAACGCTTCGCCGATTGTCGCCATTTATTACACCATCGACGGCCGCCAAGCGACAACGGAATCGACGCTGTATAACGACGAGCCGATTCAGCTTCCGACGGGCAAAAGTACCCTGCGCGCTATTGCGGTGGCAGCGAACGGAAAAGTCAGCTATGAAATGAATGTCACCTACGACGTGGAAGGCAATCTGAAAAGAATGTTCACGTCGGATGACACGTTCAAGAACCTGACGCTCTATAAGACGGGCTACACCACCTTCACCAAAGCGTGGGGAACGCCGAACAGCTATGAGGCGCTGCCGGAAGAGGAATGGTACAGCCCCGATATGGAGAGCTATGAAGCGGTTTATGATTGGGGAACAGCGCGGTTCTGCGTCAAAACGGCGGGCGGTACGCCGGTGCTGTATGCGCTGGATACGACCAACAGCAAAATGACCGGGCCGCGTTCGACCAAAGTTGGCATGAGCAGCAGCGAGGTGCTTGATAAATTCCGCGATTTGGGTCAGGCAGCGCTGGATAAAGAGGGGAACCGGCTGCTGTACAATTATAACTCTGCCAACACGCAGTTCGGCACGTATCGCAGCAACGGCGACGGCACGTATGTGATTCATTATTATGACCCTGTGGATGACAAAGCGACCATTTTTGTCGAGCTTTCCTATTATCTGGATATAAACGGCAACGTGGAGCGCATCGTGTGGCAGCGTTATCTGTCCGAAACGTGATTTTTGCTTGACAAATCGGCCTGTTTTTCCTATAATAAACAGGTAATGCCGCCATGCGATTGCGATTGGTGCGGCCCCTGTCAAGGGTTGATTGCATAAGCAATCGCCCCTCGCGCATGCGGGGGGCGTTTTTTTGAAGGAGAGATGAGGATGAGCGAGAAACCTACGTTCTACATCACAACGCCGATTTATTATCCGAGCGATAATCTGCATATCGGCCATAGCTATTGTTCCACCGCGGCGGACACGATGGCCCGCTTCAAGAAGATGACGGGTTATGACGTGTTCTTCCTGACCGGCACAGATGAGCACGGCCAGAAGATCGAGCGCAAGGCGCGCGAAGCTGGCGTGACCCCGAAGGAATATGTGGATCACATTGTAGACGGCATCAAAAAGCTCTGGAAGCTGATGGATATCGACTATACCGATTTCATCCGCACGACGGATGAGCGCCATGTGAAGTCTGTGCAGCAGATTTTCAAAAAGCTCCACGATCAGGGCGATATCTACAAGAGCGAATACGAAGGCTGGTATTGCACGCCCTGCGAATCCTTCTGGACGGAGCTTCAGCTCAAAGACGGCTGCTGCCCGGATTGTGGCCGGCCGGTGGAAAAGACCCGTGAGGAGAGCTATTTCTTCCGTCTCTCGAAATATCAGGATTGGCTGATTGATTACATCAAGACCCATCCCGATTTCATTCAGCCGCCGACGCGCACGGCTGAAATGCTCAATAACTTCCTGATTCCCGGCCTTCAGGATCTGTGCGTTTCACGCACGTCGCTCAAGTGGGGTATCCCGGTTGATTTTGACCCGAAGCACACCGTGTATGTGTGGGTGGATGCGCTGACCAACTACATCAATGCGCTTGGATACGGTTCGGATGACGATTCGCTGTTCCGCAAGTATTGGCCGGCGGATATCCATCTGGTCGGCAAGGAAATCGTGCGTTTCCACACGATCATCTGGCCGATTATGCTGCATGCGCTCGGTCTGCCCCTGCCCAAGCAGGTATTCGGGCATGGCTGGCTGGTCATGGGCGGCGGCAAGATGAGCAAATCCAAGGGCAACGTCGTTGACCCAGTGAAGCTCTGCGAGCGCTATTCGTCCGACGCGGTGCGGTATTTCCTCATGCGCGAAATGCCTTTCGGCGCAGACGGCGAATTCTCCAACGAAGCGCTGATCAAGCGCATCAACGCTGACTTGGCGAATGACTTGGGCAATCTGGTCAGCCGCAGCGTTGCGATGATCGAGAAGTATTTTGACGGCGTGGTGCCTGCGCCCGCTGAGTATACCGAACTGGATCACAAGCTGATTGAACAGGCGCAGAGCTTGTGGATGAGCGTTGAGAAGAGCATGAACGCGCTGCAATTCAGCAACGCGCTGACTGAAATCTGGAAGCTCATCGGCGAGTGCAACCGTTATATTGATTTGACGACGCCGTGGGTGCTGGCCAAGAACGAAGCGGATCGTCCGCGGCTGGGCACGGTGCTCTATGTGCTGCTGGAGTGTGCGCGCATCGTGGCGGTGCTCATCGCGCCGACCATGCCGCGCACGCCGGAGCGCATCTTTGCGCAGATTGGCGTAACCGACGAGGCGCTGAAAACGTGGGATTCCATTAAGGTGTTCGGCGGCGTTGTGCCGGGCAGCAAAGTGCATAAGGGCGAGGCGCTTTTCCCGCGTATCGACGTGGCGAAGGAGCTGGAGCTGCTGGAAGCTGAAAAGCAGGCAGCGCTCGAGCATGCCAAGGAGATTGCCGCGAAAGACGCGAAGCAGGAAGAGCTTCCCGCGCCGACGGATGAGGAAAAAACCGTCTTTACCCAGCGCGATTTGATTCAGTTTGAGGATTTTGAAAAGATTCAGCTGGTCGTCGCGAAGGTGCTCAAGTGCGAAAAGGTGCCGAAGGCCGATAAGCTGCTCATGTCTACGCTCAAGGTGGGCGACACCGAGCGCGTTGTTGTTTCCGGCATTGCCAAGTTCTATACGCCGGAAGAGATGGTCGGCAAGAAGGTCGTGCTGCTGGCGAACCTCGCGCCGCGCAAGATTCGCGGTGTGGAGTCTCACGGCATGCTGCTCTGCGCCGCCAATGCGGATGACAGCAAGCTGAGCCTGCTGACCGTGGATTCCGACATGGAGGACGGCTGCGAAATCGGCTGATGATTAAAAAAAACGCGTCGGCTCCTGCGAGTCGGCGCGTCTTTTGAAATGGAGAAAAAGATGGCTGAAGAATTGATCGGCTTGTTTGATACGCACGCCCATCCGACGGATGAACGCTTCGATGAGGATCGCGAACAGGTGCTTGCGCGTATGCGCGAGGCGGGGATGCTTTGCATGTGCGTCGGCGCGGATATGCCGTCAAGCGCGCAGAGCGTGGCATTAGCCAATGAAAACGAGAACATCTTCGCGGCGGTCGGCGTACATCCGCACGACGCGAAAAACTTCACCGAAGCGGATATTCCGCAGCTGACCCAATGGCTCACGCAGGAGAAAAAAGTAAAGGCGCTGGGTGAGATCGGGCTGGATTATTTCTACGATCTTTCGCCCAGAGACGTGCAGAAAACCGTGTTTGAGCGTCAGCTTGATTTGGCCTATGAACTGCGCAAGCCGGTCATTCTGCATATCCGCGACGCGCACGGCGATACCATTGAGATTCTGCGCGCACATAAGGACAGACTCCCGCATTGCGTGATTCATTGCTGCTCGGCCAGTTGGGAGAGCGCAAAAACCTATCTGTCGCTGGGATGTATGATTTCCTTCGCAGGGCCGGTAACGTTCAAAAAATCGGTTCATTTGCAGGAAGTGGCAAAAAATGTGCCGTTGGAGCGGCTGATGATCGAGACGGACAGCCCGTATCTTGCGCCGGAACCCGTTCGAGGCCGACGCAATGAGCCGCTCAACGTGGGTCATATCTGTCGCCTGATTGCAAAACTCCGCGAGATGGACGCGCAGGAGCTTTGCAGCGTTACCCGGGAAAACGGAAAGCGTTTTTACGGAATAGATTGAAAATGGGTGAATGAAAAACAGCCGCAGCGCGGACGATGCTCCGTTTGCTGCGGCTGTTTTGCTTTTTGAAAAAAGAGATCAGGCGATCAAATGCTCAATCAGAATTTTAACGCCCATTGCGATCAGCACGACGCCGCCGAAGAATTCCGCGCGCGCCTTATACTTGTCGCCGAAGATGCTGCCGACTTTCACGCCGACGACGCTGCAAACGAACGTCGTCAGCCCGATAAACAACACGGCGGGGACGATGTTCACCTGCAAGAAGGCGAAAGAAACGCCGATAGCCAGCGCGTCGATGCTTGTGGCAACGGCCAGCGGAAGCATCGAGTGCCAGGAAAAATCGGGCGTCGCTTCTTCTTCCTCTTCCTTGCTGCGCGATTCGCGGATCATGTTAAAGCCGATGAGGGTGAGCAACGCAAAGGCGATATAGGGCGCAACATACGTAACCAGCGACTCGAACTGCGCGCCGAGCAGGTAGCCGATGCTCGGCATGATGGCCTGAAACGCGCCGAAATAAAGACCGCAGATCAGCATGTGCTTGATCTTGCATTTGCCGACGGAAAGCCCTTTGCAGATGGAAACGGCAAAGGCATCCATCGAAAGACCGATGGCAATGACGAATAATTCCCAAAGACCCATGACGTAAGTTCCTCCCTGATTGGTGGGCGGCAGGGCAACAAAAAAGACCAACCTGCCGCAAGGTGAAAAAGATGCGCAGATTAGTCTCGTCATTTCATATAAAGCCAGAGGTGGACGCCCCAGTATGTTGGCCTTATCACGCCCAGACGCAGGGCGCTGACTACTCCCTAATGTCCCATCATTATAAGGGATTTAAAAGAAAAAGTCAAGCAATGTTTCAAAAGAAAAAGCATGTTCCCGAAATGAAAACATGCTTGGGGGATTATCGTTCTTCGCGGAAATAGGCAAGGCCGAGGCTTGCAGGCGGCTGATTCTCGCGTTTCTTGCGCAGCGAGGTAACAACCAGAACAACAATGGTCACCAGATAGGGCACCATCTGGATGAGGTCGGTCACATAGCCGGGCACAGAGATGTGCAGCAGCGTCGGCAGGAACTGATACAGCCAGTAGAGCAGGCCGAACAGGTAAGAACCCCAAATGGCGTTGAGCGGCTTCCAGGTCGTGAAGATGACCAGCGCGACGGCCAGCCAGCCCAGCGCTTCAATTTGCGTGGTGGTCGCCCAAATGCCCTGATTGTAATCCAGCACGTAATACAGGCCGCCGAGGCCGGAGATACCCGCGCCGAGGCAGGTGGCCAGATATTTGTACTTCGTGACGCTGATGCCGGCGGCGTCCGCAGTTGCGGGATTTTCACCGATGGCGCGCAGGTTCAGACCGACTCGAGTGTGATTCAAAATGCGGTGCAGAACGACGGCCAGAATGATGGCGGCGTAAACCATGAAACCGTAGTTGAACACGGTCTGACCGAGGATGCCGAGATTGGGGAGCACAGGCAGTTTGGTCTGGAAGGTCTTGTAGACCATGCTCTGCGTCGCGGTGCTGCCGTTGAGGATATATACGCCGAAGAAGTTTGCCACGCCCATGCCGAAGGTGGTCAGGGCAAGGCCGGTCACGTTCTGATTGGCGCGCAGGCTGATGGTCAGAAAGCTGTAAATCAGGCCGCCGAGCATCGACGCGGCGAAAGCACAGAGCAGCGAGATCACGACGCAAAGCGCCATGTTCGGGTTGGCAGCGGTGTTTTCATACAGATAAGCGCTTGCGAACCCCGCAAAACCGCCCAAATACATGATGCCGGGAACGCCGAGATTCAGGTTGCCGCATTTTTCGGTGACAATTTCGCCCATCGCGCCGTACATGATGATGGTGCCGAAGGGGATGGCGCGCATGATCCATGCGATAAGCGTATCCATCAGCAAACCTCCTTGCCCGCGTGGCCGCGGAAAATCGCTTTGTAGTTGATGAAAAACTCGCTGCCGAGAATGAAGAAGAGGATAACGCCCGCGATAATGTCGCTGGCAAAATCGTTCAGGTTATACGCGGAGGCGATTTCCGCCGCGCCCTTTTCAAGGAAAATCAGCAGGAAGGAAATCAGCGCCATCGTGAACGTATTGAATTTAGCCAGCCACGCGACAATGATGGCGGTAAAGCCGTTGCCGCCTGCCGTGCCGGTGGAAATCGCCTGATCGCGGCCGCCGACAATCAGGAAGCCTGTCAGGCCGCATAGCGCGCCGGAGAGAATCATCGTGCGGATGATAACCTTTCCAACGTTGATGCCCGCATAGCGCGCGGTGTTTTCGCTCTCACCGACGACGGAGATTTCATAGCCCTGCTTGGAATAGCGCAGATAGCAATACATGGCGATTGTCAGCACGACGACGACAATCAGGTTGATGGTGTAGCGCTGGCCCATGATCTGCGGGAACCAGCCGGCTTTCGTTTTCATGTTCAGCTTGCCCAGACTGGAAGCCTGACCGCGCCAGATGTTGACGCAGCAGGCGACAATCTGGATGGCGACGTAGTTCATCATCAGGGTGAAGAGCGTTTCATTGGTGGAAAAACGCGCCTTGAACCATGCGGGGATGAAGCCCCACAGCGCGCCCGCCAGTACGCTGGCGACAAGCATCATCGTATACAGCAGTGCGTTCGGAACTTTTCCGCCGTAATTGACCATGACGGCGGCGGTGGCCAGCGCGCCCATTAGCACCTGACCTTCTGCGCCTGTGTTCCAGAAGCGCATTTTAAAGGCAGGAGCCAGCGCAATGCCGATCAGCAGCAGGGAAGCGAGGTCGCGCATCGCCCAGGAAAAACGCATGGTCGTGCTGAACGTACCCTGAATCATGGCCTTGTAAACGTCGATCGGGTTCAGCCCGGTCACAAAGAAAATGAACAGCGCGTCTGCCACCAGCGCCAGCACAACGGCGGCAAGGCGAATGAACACCTTCTTTTTCATGGGTATTTCGCCGCGCTTGACGACGCGGACAAACGGCTCGTGCATGGTTTTGCTTTGCATCAGGCGACGCCTCCTTTGTTCTGCGGCTCGCGGAGCTTGGTCATCAGCAAGCCGACTTCTTCTTTATTGGTCTTGCGCCCCTCCACAATGCCGTTGTTCTTGCCGCCGCAGAGAACGAGCACGCGGTCGCAAAGGTCGATGAGCACATCGAGATCTTCGCCGACATAAATAATGGCGACGCCTTTCTTTTTTTGCTCGTTGAGCAGGTGGTAGATGGTGTAGCTCGTGTTGATATCGAGTCCGCGGACGGCGTAGGCGGTCATCAGCACGGACGGGCTTGCCGCGATCTCACGGCCGACGAGCACCTTTTGAACGTTGCCACCGGACAGACGGGAAACGGGCGTCGTAACCGACGGCGTAACCACGCCGAGCGAATCCTTGATTTCTTCGGCGAGGTGGCGCGGCGCGCGGCGGTCGGCGATGGGCGAGTGCCCCTGTCCGTAGCTCTTGAGCATCATGTTGTCAATCATACCCATCGAGCCGACCAGACCCATGCCCAGTCGATCCTCCGGCACGAAGGAGAGATGAACGCCCATATCGCGGATATCTTTCGGAGATTTGCCGATGAGCTGCTCGGCGGTAGAATCGCGGTCGTCGTCGGGATAATACATGACGCTGGAGTTCGGGTCGGTCTGCTGCAAACCGGCGATGGCCTCCAGCAGTTCCTTCTGACCGTTGCCGGAAATGCCGGCAATACCCAGAATTTCGCCGCTGAACGCTTCGAAGGAGATATCATCCAGTACGCGCACGCCTTCGGCATTGGTTACATTCAGGTTGTGCACGCTCAGCCGGAGATGCGGATTGACCGGCTCGGGGCGCTCAATGTTCAACTCGACCTTTTTGCCGACCATCATTTCGGTCAGCGACGCTTCGCTTGCCTCTGCGGTTTCCACCGTGCCGATGTATTCGCCCTTGCGCAGAATCGCCACGCGGTCGGAAATTTCCAGCACCTCATGCAGCTTGTGGGTGATGATGATGATGGATTTCCCGTCCTCGCGCATGTTGCGCATGACGTGGAACAGCTTTTCCGTTTCCTGCGGCGTGAGCACGGCGGTCGGCTCATCCAAAATCAGAATCTGCGCGCCGCGATAGAGCATTTTAATGATCTCGAGCGTCTGTTTCTGACTGACGCTCATCTCATAGACCTTCTGGTCAAGGTCGATGTCGAACGCGTAATGGTCGCAGATTGCGCGCGCCTTCTGACGGATGGCTTTGAGGTCGTATTTTTCGTGCTGATCCATCACGAGGGCGATGTTTTCCACCGCCGTGAAGACGTCAATGAGTTTGAAATGCTGGTGAACCATGCCGATGCCCAGCGCGTAAGCGTCCTTTGGGCTGCGGATTTCCACCGGCTTTTCATCCACCCGGATTTCGCCGCTGTCGGGGTAGTAGATGCCGGCAATCATGTTCATCAAAGTGGTTTTGCCGCTTCCGTTTTCGCCCAGCAGGGAGAGAATTTCGCCGCGGCGAACGGTCAAAGAAACGTCCTTGTTGGCGACGACGCTGCCGAAAGTCTTGGTGATATGGCGCAATTCAATGGCGTTTTGCATAAGCTGCCGCTCACTCCTTCAAGTAGATAAACAGCGAAAAGGGAAGCGGATGGCTTCCCTTTTCGTTTCGAACTCGGATGGGGGGATTACTGCGCGTCCTCGACGATGCCGTCGATGCGGAGGGTGAAGTACGGAGCGCTGCGGAAGGTGGATTCTTCAAACGCGCCGTCCACAATGCCTTCATAGGTTTCGCCCTGATAGGCGACGGTGCCGGTCGCCCAATCCATGATGGTCATGTCGCAGGGCGCGGAGGTGACCGTCTCGCCGTTCACGGTGAAGGTGGCGGTGTCGAAGACCTTCAGGCTGCCGTCGCGCAGCGCGGCCTCAACCTCGGCGACCTTCTCGGCGGTGCCGGCGGCGCAGGACGGGCCAAGCGTCGTGATGGCAACCGCGCCGTCGTCATAGCCCTTCGCCCAGTCGGAAGCGATTTCTTCGCCGTTCATCGCGGCCTCAAACAGCTCCTTGTAGAACACAGACCAGACGTTGGTGGCGGAGGTCAGCGCAGCGGTCGGGGCGGTCGGGAGCATGTCGATGTTGTAGCCGATGGAGTAGCAGACGGTGCCGGCATCCTGCAGCTTCTGAACCGCAGCCGGAGCGCCGGTGGAGTCGGCATGCTGGCCGATGATGACGCAGCCCTTCGCGACGAGCGCTTCGGCGGCGGCGCCTTCCTTGTCGATATCAAACCAGGAGTTGGTGTACATGACTTCCATCGTCACGTTCGGCACGATGGAGCGAACGCCCAGGAAGAAAGCGGTGTAGCCGGAAACGACCTCGGCGTAGTTGTAAGCGCCGACGTAGCCGATCTTCACATTGCCGTCCGCGTCAAAGGAGTTGGGCTGCTTCTCCGTGGAGAGGGTGCCGTCGCCGAGCATCTCAGCGAGCTTCATGCCGGCCACAACGCCGGACACGTAGCGGGACTGATACACCTTGGTGAAGGCGTTCTTCAGGTTATCAAGGCCGGAAAGCGCGGCGAAATCGCCGGTCATGGCGACGAAGGTGACATCCGGGTATTCCTCGGCGGCCAGCGCCATGTAGCTCTGATGGCCGTAGGAGTTGGAGACGATCAGGTTGCAGCCCTGCCCCACAAGGTCAAGCGCGCTGTCGTAGCAGGTCTGATCTTCGGGAACCTTGTACTTCCAGACGATCTTGTCGGAAAGACCCAGCTCGGCGGCAGCCTGCTTGATGCCTTCCATATGGGCGAGGGTGTAGCCTTCGGTTTCATCACCGAGCATCACAGCGCCAATCTTCAGGTCGGCGGCCAGCGCGACGCAGGCCGCCATGCACAGCATAGCGGCGAGCACCAGAGCAATCAGCTTCTTCATGCGTGTTTCCTCCTTGAATTGAACCGATGAACTAAATTTTGATGACGCAGACATGATACCGCTTTTTCAGACCGTTGTAAAGAGAAAAATGAAAAATAACGGAAAGAATATCGAATAAAACAGATGGTAGCTTATGGAATGTTCGATATAATACGAACATTTGGATTACAAAAAAGCCGCGCAAAAGCGGCTCAAGGTTAACGGGCAGGCACGATTTCCAGCCAATAACCGTCCGGGTCTTCGATGAAATAGATGCCCATCGCTTCGTTTTCAAAGCAGATGCAGCCCATTTGGCTGTGCTTTTCATGCGCGGCTTTGAAGTCGTCCGTGCGGAAAGCCAGATGGAATTCACATTCGCCCAAATCATATTTTTGCGGATGGTCGCGCAGCCATGTCAGTTCCAGCTCGAAGGATTCTCTGTCGTCCGCCATATAGACGATGATGAACGAACCATCGGCGGCGTTTTTGCGCCGCACCTCGTGCAGCCCGAGCGCCTTTTCGTAAAACGCGATGGAAACGTCGAGATTGCTGACATTGTAGTTTTCGTGAATCATAGCGAAAGCCATAGCAGTTCCTCCCTTGCAGGCTTGGTTTATACACAGTATATCATACCGGCGGGGAAAAAGAAAAGCGGTAATTTCGTTTACAAAACCGAAATGATATGATATAGTGAGTTCAACGCGACTTTTCGCGGTTCGGAGGAGGAAACATGGCTGCAAAGGAAATTCGCCGGGCAAAGCTGCGTGAACGGATGTTCGGCGATCGGGCGTTTTACGCGGAGATGATCTCCGTTGTCGTGCCGATTATCATTCAAAATACGGTGTCCAACGTCGTCAGTCTGTTGGATAACGTGATGGTCGGGCGCGTCGGCACGCTTCAAATGTCGGCGGTTGCGATTGTCAACCAGCTTCTTTTTGTGTTTAACCTGTGCATTTTCGGCGGTTTGGCGGGCGCGGGCATATTCGCGACGCAGTACGCCGGCGCGCACGATGATAAGGGCGTCCGCGACTGCTTCCGCGTGAAATGGATGATTGCGTTGGCCATGCTGGCCTGTGCGCTGGCTGTGTTCATCGCGCTGCCCAGACAGTTGATCGGCATGTATCTGGCGGAAGAAACAGCGCAGGCGGATGTGTCTGCGACGCTCGGTTTCGGCATGGACTATCTGAATGTGATGCTGTGGGGGCTGCTGCCTTTCGGCGTTACGCAGGTTTACGCCAGCACGCTGCGCGAAGTGGGGGAAACGCGGCTGCCGATGCTGGCCAGCGTCGTGGCGATTCTGGTCAATCTCGTGTTTAACTACTTCCTGATTTTCGGCAAATTCGGTTTCCCGGAACTGGGCGTGACCGGCGCGGCGATTGCGACGGTGCTTTCGCGCTATGTCGAAACGGCGATTATTGTGGTTTATACGCATACCAGGCAGGTGCAATTCGGCTTTATTCACGGCGCGTATCGTAGCCTGCGGGTACCGGGCGCGCTGATGGGCGGTGTTCTGCGCAGGGGAACGCCGCTGCTGGTCAACGAGTTTTTGTGGTCTTCCGGCATGGCGGTGCTGCTTCAGTGCTATTCCGTGCGTGGGCTTGACGTGGTGGCCGCCTGCAATATTGCCACGACGGTGAGCAATCTGTTCAAGGTTGTCTTTTTGTCGATGGGCAACGCGGTGGCGATCATGGTGGGGCAGGCGCTTGGCGCAAACGATATCGAGCGGGCGAAAAACTGCACTTGGCGGCTGATGACGGCGGCCGTCGGTTCGAACCTGATCATGGGTACGCTGCTGGTGATTTTTGCGCCTGCCATTCCGCATATTTACAATACGGAACCGCACGTTCGGCAGATTGCGACGCAGCTTCTTTATGTTATCGCCCTGATGATGCCCGCATATTCGTTCTCGCATTGCTGCTATTTTACGCTTCGTTCCGGCGGCAAAACGATCATCACGTTTTTATTTGACAGCGTGTTTACCTGGTGCGTCAATGTGCCGGCGGCCTGGCTGCTGGCTTATCGAACGGGCGTCGGAATCGTGCCGTTGTATTTCTGCGTGCAGGCGTTGGAACTGGTCAAAGTGGTCATCGGTTTTGTGCTGGTCAAAAAAGGCATCTGGATTCACAACATTGTCGCGCCTGTATCGGTGCGGGAAGCGGAAAAGTAAAAAACGAATATCAAAAAAGGCAGGAGGCGACGCGAGATCGTTTCCTGCCTTTGCTTATTCCTGTTCTTCTTTTAAGGCTTCCAGCGCCTGCCGAGCTTCGGCGTAACCATAGCCGCGCCTTGCCAGCGCGGCAAGAATCTTCTGTCTGTCTTTCGGATCAGCGAGATCTTTGCCTGAAGCGGCTTTTCTGGCGGCCTTGAGTGCGCCGGAGAGCATGTCGTCCTCGTCGATGGCGGAGAGCGCTTCGTCAATGGTTTCGCTGTTCACGCCTTTGCGGCGAAGCTCCATGCGGATGCGGCGCGAACCCATGCCTTTAGTCGTGCGCGAAGCGGCCCATTGTCCGGCAAAGTCCGTATCGTCGATGTACCCGGCTTCATCCAGACGGGCCATCACACGGGCGATGGTGCGCTCGGGATAAGCGTTTTTTCGAAGCGCGTCGGCGATTTCCTGCTGGGTTCTGGCGCGCATGGCCAGCAGGGCGACGGCTTTTTCCATCGCAAACGGGTAGGAACGTTCCAGTAGAAAGCTGTCGAACGCTTCTCGGTCAAACGGCGTTCCGCCGCGGTAGGGGCGCTCCTTGAGCATGGCGCGCGGCATGACGAGCGTTTCGCCGGTTGAAAGCGTCAATGTGGCGCGCCCATGATTGCGGTGAACGCTGATCAGTTTGGTTTCCATCGTCAGGCCTTGCCGCGGCGCTCTTCAAGCATGCCGCGCTTGAGTTCGTAAAGCGGCTTGGACAGATCAACCTTGTAGCGGTGCGGGCTGTGCAGGCGCTTGTATTCATCCCAGAAGGTTTCCATCTCATGTTTGGCGTACTCGACGATTTCGGAGAGCTTCGGCAGGGCATAGACCAGCTCGCCGTTTTCGAAAATGGGTGCAAGCAGCGGACGAACCTCGTAATCGCAGAGCGTCATCTTCTTCCACGTATTTTCGGGGTCGAAGATCTCAAGCGGTTCGCCGGAGGCAAAATCCTCGCCCTCCAGCGCAATCAGATCGGCCAGCGCTTTGCCGGTGAGCCTGTCGTAGAAGCGATAGAGCCGTTTGACGCCTGGGTTGGTGATCTTCGCCGGATTTTCGGAAATCTTGATGCGCGGCTCAAATGTGCCGTTGACTTCCTCGGCGGAGAGCTTGTAAACGCCGCCCAGCGCGGGATTATCCATGCTGGTGATCATGCGCGTGCCCACGCCCCAAACGTTGATCGCCGCGCCCTGCGCCTTCAAATCCCAAATGACTTCCTCGTCGAGATCGCCGGAAGCGAAGATTTTCGCGTTCGGGAAACCGGCTTCATCCAGCATCTTGCGGGCCTGACGGCTCAGAAAGGCGAGGTCGCCGCTGTCCAGTCGGATGCCCGTCGGCTCATAGCCCTTGGCGCGCAGCTCATTAAACACGGTGATGGCGTTCGGAATACCGCTGGTCAGCGTGTCGTAGGTATCCACCAGCAGCAGGCAATTGTTCGGGAAAACCTCGGCATACGCGCGGAAAGCGCTCAATTCATCCGGGAAGGACATGACCCAGCTGTGCGCGTGGGTGCCGCCGACGGGTACGCCGAAGAGCTGGCCGGTCAGCACGTTGCTCGTCGCCTGACAGCCGCCGATAACGGCTGCACGCGCGCCGTAGATACCCGCATCCGGGCCTTGAGCGCGGCGCAGGCCGAATTCCAGCACGCTGTCGCCGCGCGCCGCCTGCACCACGCGGGAGGCTTTGGTGGCAATCAGCGTTTGGTGATTGATGATGTTGAGCAGCGCGGTTTCCAGCAGCTGCGCTTCCATGATCGGCGCGATGACGCGGACAATCGGTTCGCCGGGGAAGATGATCGTGCCTTCCGGCACGGCCAGAATTTCGCCCGTGAAGCGCAGCGTGGACAGGCGGGCGAGAAAGGCCTCGTCAAAGATATTCAGGCTGCGCAGGTAGACGATATCTTCTTCGGAAAAGTGGAGGTTCTTGACGTATTCAATCGCCTGCTCGAGACCGGCGGCCACGGCATAGGCCGTCATATCGCCTTGTTTGCGATAGAAGATATCGAAACAGGCGCGGTTATTTTCCATACCGAACCGCAGGTAGCCGTTCATCATCGTCAGTTCATACAGGTCGGTCATCATGGTCAGGTTACGCATTTAATCAATCTCGCTTTCTGAAGTTTTGGGGTACAGGGGATAGCACAATAGCCAGCCGCACAGAATCAGCTGAAGCATCGCGGCACATTGGCGCAAAGTCACGTAGTAGGTATTATCTTCGTTGGCGCGGCTGATACCGGCAATCAGCAGGCCGATCAGGAATAGACCGTCAACCAGCAGTGGCAGGGCAATACGCCCACTGAAACGCCCGCTGTCCATCGTCCAGAGCGCGACGATGGCAATTTGAGAGAAAATCAGCACCACAAGGCCGATTTGGGAGAAGGTAAACAGGAAACTGTACGCGCCGCGCTCAAATTCGCCGAGAAACGTGACGGCGATGCACAGCACGGCGCTGACCAGCGGCGCAACGGTGACGGCGCTGATGCGGTCGCGGATGCGCAGAAAAAAGTAAACCACAACGCTCAGCGCCGCAACCGCGGAAAGCACCTGAGAAATGCGGACAAATTCGCTGATGAAGGTCAAGCTGTCGTTGCGCAGGCCCTCGATCACCGTTCGGCCGGAGCAATACAGCAGCAGATACCAGCAGAACACGTCGCCCCTGCGGCGGCGATGCTTGCGGATTACCATCAGCAACGCGAAAACGAGCACATCCCAGCAGAATTCATAGAAGAACGTTGCCATGTGCCAATACCATACGTCGCCGACGGGAATTTCCACGGCAAAGGGGAAGAATTGGAGGCTTTCTTCGGCGATGCGCAGGCCGTAAGCTTCCATATTGATGTAATTGCCCCAGCGGCCGATGCCTTGACCGAGCACGAGCGCGGGCGCAACCACGTCCAGCAATGTCAGCATGGAGATTTTGTGCTTTTTGCTGACCAGCTTTGCGGCAATCAGGCCGCCGATGACGCCGCCGTAAATCGCCAGCCCGCCTTCGCGAATGTTTAAAATGGAAAGCAGATCTTCGCTGTAATCGTTGAAGCGGAAAACGACGTAATACAGCCGGGCGCAAATCAGGCCCAGCGGAATGGCGTAGAGCAGAAAATCAATCACCGTGTCCTGCGGCAGGCGCAGGCGGCGCGCTTCATTTGAAGCGAGAAAATAGCCGATGACAATGGCACCGGTGATCAAAATGGCATACCAGCTGATGCCGAAGAAGGCGACGCGATCTAAAAGGGGCCTGCTGAGCATAAAAACCTCCCGAAAGTCGTTTAAAATGGGATATCGCTATCTTTGGTAGTATACCGCCGGGATATCCGCCTGTCAAGAAATGGTTGTATTTCGTGCGTAACCCAAACGGAAAGTTTTCGCTTTTCTCTTGCCCCCGGGCACGCATGATGCTATAATGAGAAAAACGCAGGTTAATGGCGTTCTTTCGGCGCGCCTGCTAAGGAGGAAGAAACATGTCTATTGTTCATGTTATGGATCATCCGCTGATTCAGCATAAGCTCTCCCTGATGCGCGATCAGGAGACCGGCCCCAAGGAGTTCCGCGAACTGCTGAACGAAATCTCCATGCTGATGGCTTACGAGGTCACCCGCGATCTGCCGCTTAAAACGGTTGAAATCGAAACCCCGATCTGCCGTGCGCAGACCAAGGTTATCGCAGGCAAGAAGCTGGCCATCGTGCCGATTCTGCGCGCCGGTTTGGGTATGGTGGACGGCATTATGAGCCTTGTCCCCGCCGCGAAGGTTGGCCATATCGGCCTGTATCGCGACCCGAACACCCTTGAGCCGGTGGAATATTACTGCAAGCTTCCGGCGGATGCGCAGGAGCGCGAAATCCTGCTGGTTGATCCGATGCTGGCGACCGGCGGTTCCGCGTCGGCGGCAATCGGCTTCCTTAAGAAGCGCGGCTGCAAGAACATCAAGCTCGTTAACCTGATTGCCGCGCCGGAAGGCGTTGCGCGCGTTCAGGCCGATCACCCGGATGTGGATATCTACGTTGCGGGCATGGATGAGAAGCTCAATGACCACGGCTATATCATTCCGGGTCTGGGCGATGCGGGCGACCGTCTCTTTGGCACGAAGTAAAGCAAAAAGTACGCTGGAAACGGCGTACTTTTCTTTTGTTTGTTGCGGCGTGTATGTCTTTATGGTATAATGAAGCCCATCAAAATGAGTTTAGGGGATAACCGTCATGAAAGACCATATTGCCGTACTGGTGCCGTGCTACAACGAAAGCAAAACCATCGAAAAGGTTGTGCGGGATTTTAAGCGCGTTCTGCCGGAGGCTACCGTTTACGTTTACGATAATAATTCCAGCGACGGCACGGGCGAGATTGCCGCGCGCGCTGGCGCTGTCGTCCGCCGGGAGCGGATGCAGGGCAAAGGCAGCGTGATTCGCCGGATGTTCCGCGAAATCGACGCGGACTGCTATCTGATGGTGGATGGCGACGATACGTATCCGGCGGAGGATGCGCCCGCAATGGTATCCGCGGTGCTTGACGAACAGGCGGATATGGTGGTCGGCGACCGCTTGTCCAGCACCTATTTCACCGAAAACAAACGGCCCTTCCATAATCTGGGCAACGGCTTGGTGCGCGCGAGCATCAATCATCTGTTCGGCAGCGATATTAAGGATATCATGACGGGCTATCGTGCGTTCAGCTATGCGTTCGTCAAAACCTATCCGGTGCTTTCCAAGGGATTTGAAATTGAAACGGATATGACCATTCACGCCATCAATCGGCGCATGCAGGTCAGCAATATCGTCGTTTCGTATCGCGACAGGCCGGATGGCAGCGAATCCAAGCTCAATACCTATCAGGATGGCGCAAAGGTGCTGATGACCATTGCGCGGCTTTATAAGAACTATAAGCCGTTTGCGTTTTTCGGTCTGCTGGCGCTGATTCTGGCGCTTGCGTCGATGGGCTTTATGATTCCCGTGCTGATGGAGTTTGCTCAAACGGGGCTGGTGCCGCGCTTCCCGACGCTGATTACCTGCTGCGTGACCATGCTGGCGGCGCTGCTGCTGTTCATTGCGGGCTTGATTCTTTCTACGCTTCAAGAAAAAGACAAGCGGGATTTTGAATTCGAACTTCAGCAGGTGAGCGACCAATATCGTCGTTTGACGATGGAAGAGGCGGCAGAGCGGGAAAAGGCGTCCGCGTAACAGCATATGGAAGAGATAAACGAAAAAACGGTTACGCAGTTGGCCCGTCTGGCCGGTTTCGGCAGGACGGGCTTTTGCAGCGCAGAGGCTTTTGCGGCTGAACGGGAAGCGGTTGCGCGCGGGCCGGAGATTGCCGAGCGACGGCAGTTGAAATTTGACCCGATGGCGGATGATTCGAGAACAAGGAGCATTGCGGTTCTGATTTGGCCTTATGTGCCGGCAACGCAGGAGGAAAAAGGCTGCGTTTTTGTGGATGGTTATTATTTTGCGTCCAACGCGGCATATCATGCGGCCAAAAAGCTGGAGGGACAGATGATCGAAGCCGGGCATTTTGCCAAGGCGAACGTCTCCTATCCGGCGAGAGAAGCGGCTTTGCGCGCCGGAATGGGCGTCATCGGGCAAAACGGCATGCTGATTATGCCGGAATACGGTTCGAGATTCGTCATCATCTTGATGGCGACGGATATCGCGCACGATGCGCCTGATCGACATGAAAGCGGCTGTTGTCTGCACTGCGGCCGGTGCGCAAAAGTCTGCCCGGCGGGCGCCATCGACGAAAACGGGTTGAGCCACCCGGAACGATGCATCCGCAACTTTATGATGGAGGGCGTTATTGCCCCGGAAGCGCTTCGGGAAAAAATGGGGATGAGGCTGATCGGGTGCGATATCTGCCAGCGGGTGTGCCCGATGCAGCCGAAATTTGAAACGGGCAGAACGCTTGGCTTGAAGCTTTGCGAGCTGGTGACGGAGAATCGAACGGTTTTTTCCGCTTCCATCCAAAAGCTTTCTGGCGAAATTGGGCGAAACGCGGCCAGGCCGCAGCGCGTTCGTGCGCAGGCGGCACTGCTTGCAGGCAATAGCGGCGACACGAAATACTTGCCCGTGTTGGAAAGCTGGGAACAGCTCCCTTTTGAGGCCGTCGCCGAGCACGCGCGCTGGGCCAAGACGCGGCTTTTGAAGGCGGGACTTGACCGAACGAATAAAACAGATTAAAATACATGATAAATGGTTGATTGGGAGGAAATGCTTTGCTCAAAGAACAGATTGACAGCCTGCTTGACCGCGTGCAGAAACCGGCGCGGTATATGGGCGGCGAAATGAATTGTGTGCTCAAGGATTCAAGCAGCGTAGATATCCGATACGCTTTTGCGTTCCCGGATGTGTACGAGGTAGGCATGAGCCACCTCGGCTCGCGCATTTTGTATGATATCATCAACAAACGGGAAGATGCGCTTTGCGAGCGTGTCTTTATGCCGTGGGTGGATATGGCCGATTTGATGCGTCAGGAAGGCGTACCGCTGTTTTCTCTCGAAACGCGTTCGCCCATCGGCGGGTTTGATATGCTTGGCATTACGCTTCAGTATGAGATGAGCTATACCAATATTCTGGAAATGCTCGATCTGTCTGGCATCCCGCTGCGCAGCGAGGATCGCACGTGGGAGCATCCGATTGTGATTGCGGGCGGCCCATGCGCGTTCAACCCCGAACCACTGTATGCGTTTATCGACGCGTTTTCCATTGGCGACGGTGAGATCAGCACGTTGGAAACCATCGACGTGGTGAAACAGTGCAAGCAGGAAGGCGTTTCCCGCGAGGAGTGCCTGCGCCGTCTGTCGCGCCTGCACGGCGTATATGTGCCCAGTTTGTACCGCGCGACGTACAACGAGGATGGAACGCTCGCTTCCTTTGAACCGACGGAAGAGGGCGTGCCGCGTACCGTCGTGAAAAACATGATCGCCAATATCGACACGGCTGCTTATCCCGAAAGTATTATTGTGCCGTTTATGGAAATTGTGCATGACCGCATCAACATCGAGGTGCTGCGCGGCTGCACACGTGGCTGCCGTTTCTGTCAGGCCGGCATGATTTATCGCCCGGTTCGTGAACGCAGTGTGGAACATCTGCTCGATTTGGCGCAGAAGCTTGTCGATTCGACGGGCTACGAGGAGATTACGCTTTCTTCTCTGTCCACGGGCGATTACACCTGCCTGCCCGAGCTGGCGCACAAGTTGATGGATAAATTCCAGGAAGAACGCATTGCGCTGTCCCTGCCCAGTTTGCGGCTGGACAGCAAGCTCAAGGAGACGCTGGAAGAGACGCAGAAAGTGCGCAAAACCAGCCTGACCTATGCGATGGAGGCCGGTACACAGAGATTGCGCGATGTAATCAACAAGGGCATCACCGAAGAGAATTTGATGAGTTCGGTAAGCGATGCGTTTGCGGGCGGCTGGAGCAGCGTGAAGCTGTATTTCATGTTCGGTTTGCCGACGGAGACGACGGAAGATCTCAACGGCATTGCAGATTTGGCTTCCAAGGTGGTTCGCAAGTATTTTGAAACGCCGAAGAATGTCCGTGCGCGCGGCCTGCGCGTCAATTGCTCGGCAAGCTGCTTTGTGCCTAAGCCGTTTACCCCGTTCCAGTGGGAACCGCAGGATACCATCGAGCAATTTGAAGAGAAGCAGAAGCACCTGTGCCAGATCATGCACATCAAGGGCGTGGAGTTCAACTGGCACACGCCGCAGGTTTCTTTTCTGGAAGCCTGCTTTGCGCGCGGCGACCGAAAGATGGCCGACGTGCTGGAGGCCGCGTGGCGGCTGGGCTGCCGGTTTGACGGCTGGACGGATCAATTCAGTTTTGAAAACTGGATGAAAGCGTTTGAACAATGCGGCGTGGATCCGGCGTTCTACGCCAATCGCCGCCGCGAGAAGGGCGAATTGCTGCCGTGGGCGTTTATCGACGCAGGCGTGACGGAGGCGTATCTCTGGCGCGAACACGAGCGCGCGATGCGCGCGGAAGTTACGCCGGACTGCCGAAAGGGCTGCCAAGGCTGCGGCCTTAAACGGTTTGAAGGAGCGTGTGAAGGACGATGAGGATGCTTTTGCAGTTTCAAAAGGGCGATATCGTTCGTCACCTCGGCCTGCTGGATTTGCAGCGCACCATGCAGCGCGCGCTGCGCAGAAGCGGTCTGCCGATTGCGTATTCCAACGGCTTTAATCCGCATATTGTGATGTCCTTCGCTTCCGCACTGTCCTCGGGAATTCCCGGCGACGCGGAACTGCTGGATGTTTCGCTCAAGGGCGAAGAGACGGCGGAAAACTGTATGGCGGCGATGAACCGGGTTCTGCCGCCGGCGCTTCAAGTGTCCCGCGTGCGCATGGTGGATGACCGCTTTCCGAAAGTCAGCGCGGCGCTTCGGCAGGCAGAATATAAAATTACGCTGACGGGCGGCGACGCCTGTAAAATTGCGTCTGCCATTCCGGCGTTTCTGGCGCAGGAAGAGATCATGGCGCTGCGCAAGACCAAACGCGCAGAAACGATGGTCAACATCCGCCCGATGATTCATGTGCTGACGGCGCAGACGGACGCAGAGAAGAACACGGCGGTGCTGACGGCGCGCGTTTCCTTTGTCGAAGCGGCGACGCTCAAGCCGGATCTCCTGGTGGAATCGCTGTGCACGTTTGCGGACGGGCAGCCGGATCGCTGCGAAATCCGCCGAACCTGTCTGCTCGGCGAGAAAGACGGGCAAAGCGTGCCGCTGATTGATCTGTAAACGATGAAAAGAGAACTGATTATCGACTGTAAGTCGGGTGGCATGCGCGCGGCGGTGCTGGAGGATGGCGAGCTGGTTGAGCTGCATGTGGAGAACGGCATGCCAGAAAGCCAGACGGAAACCCTGTATTATGGGCGGGTGCAGGCGGTTCGGCCTTCCGTTCATGCGGCTTTTGTGGAGATTGGGCAGGAACTGAACGCGTTTTTGCCGCTTGAAGAAGGAATGAAGCTCAAGAGCGGCGATATGCTCATCGTGCAGGGCGTTGCCAAGCAGACGACGCAGAGCAAGGGCCTTCGGGTCAGTGCGCGTGTCAATCTGACAGGACGCGGGTTAGTGCTGATTCCTGGCGAGACGGGCGTGCATATTTCCAAAAAGGTTAAAAACCCGGAAATGCGCGCAAGGCTTGCTGAAATCGGGCGCGAAATCTGCCCGCCGGAATGTGCAGTCATCATTCGAACGGCTTCCGAAAATGTGACGGCTGAGCAGCTTCAAGCTGAGGCGGAAATATTGCTCAGCACATGGCAGGATGCCTGCCAAAGAGCGAAAGGCATGGTAAAGCCGGGAATTCTGGTGAAGCCCGAATCGCTGTCCATGCGCCTGATGCGGGATTTGGCCGGAAATTTGGGGCGCGTCGTCATCAACGACCGGGAAGACTTCGAAGCAATTTGTCAGGCTCAGAAGGATGGCCGATTGCCGCAGGAGACGCGCATTGAATATGCCGACGAACAGAAAACGCTGCTTTTTGATGCGTTTAATCTGGAAACGTCGATTGATAAAGCACTCAAAAACCGCGTATGGCTCCCGTGCGGGGGGTATCTGGTCTTTGATTTTACCGAGGCGCTGACGGTGATCGACGTCAATTCCGGCAAGATGATTGCCGGAAAAAGCATGGAAGAGACGGTGCTCCGCGTGAATCTGGAAGCGGTGAAAGAGCTTGCCCGGCAGATCAGACTGCGGGACGTAGGCGGCATCATCGTTGTCGATTTGATCGACATGGAGAAAGAGAAGAACAGGCAGGCCGTTCTGGCTGCGCTGAAGGAAGCGGCGAAAAGCGATCGTATGCCTGTTAAAGTTGAGGAAATTACGCGTCTGGGTCTGCTGGAAATGACGCGTAAGCGCAAAGGCGAGCAGCTTAGGCGTGCACTTCGAACGACGTGCAGCGTTTGTTCCGGCTCGGGCGAATTGCTCGGCGAGGAAGAAATTGCGCGGCGGGCACTGCGTCAGGCGCGCAGAATGGCGCTTGCCGGGCAGCGCGGGCCGTTCGTGATCGGATTGGCCGAGAAGGCGGCAAAGGTACTTGAAACCATGCCGCAGCCGGATAACTGCCCGCCGATTTACGCGCTGGCTTCGGGCGGCTATCGGGAAAAGTTCAGCGTGATGCAGCCGGGAGAGGGCGAAATACCCGAACAGGCGGTCGCGCTTCAAGCAGGTAAGAAACCATAAGTGAGAACATCAATAAAGGAATCAAGCATGAAAAGAACGCAGGCTATCGAACTCCCGGAAGAGGAGATTGCAAAGCAAAAAGAGTGGATGGCGGAATTCGCCGCGCTGGAAGATCGCCCGCATACCTATTGCGTGGTGACCTATGGCTGCCAAATGAACGCGCATGACAGCGAGAAGCTGGAAGGCATGCTGGCGGAGATGGGCATGACGCCCGCCGCGAGCCGGGAAGAGGCGGATTTCGTTATCTTCAATACCTGCTGTGTCCGCGATAACGCGCAGCGACGCGCGCTGGGCAACGTGGTTTGGCTTAAAGAACTGAAAAAGACGCGCCCGGAGCTGATGGTCGGCGTATGCGGCTGCATGATGCAGCAGCCGGGTATGGGCGAACAGATTCTTAAACAGTATCCGTTTGTCGATCTGGCGTTCGGCACGCATAATCTGTACCGCTTTGCGCAGCTGATGCTCAAAGCGGTACAATCCCGCCGTCGCGTGGTGGAAGTGATTCAGGATGACGAGGGCAGCATCCCGGAGAATCTCCCGGTGCATCGCAGCAGCCCGTATCACGCCTATATCACCATCATGTACGGCTGCAACAACTTCTGCTCGTATTGCATCGTGCCGTATGTGCGCGGCCGGGAACGTTCCCGCGCGTCGGCGCGCATCATCGAAGAAGCGCGCGCATTGAAGGCGGACGGCGTGAAGGAAATCATGCTGCTGGGTCAGAACGTCAATTCCTATGGGCTGGACGTGGAAGGTGAGCTGAGCTTCGCGCAGCTTCTGGCCGAGCTGGATAAGGTGGGGATCGAGCGCATCCGCTTTATGACCTCCCATCCGAAGGATATTTCCGACGAGTTGATTGACGTGATGGCGGCAAGTGAGCACATCTGCCATGCGTTGCACCTGCCGGTTCAGCATGGCAGCAATCGGATTCTTCAATCCATGAACCGCCGCTATACGCGCGAAAAGTATTTGGAGCGCGTCAAGGCGATTCGTGCGAAGGTGCCGGATATCAGCCTGACGACCGACTTGATCGTCGGCTATCCGGGCGAAACCGAGGAAGAGTTTGAGGAAACCTGCTCGCTGGTGCAGCAGGTCGGATATGACAGCGCATTTACCTTTATTTATTCGCCTCGTGTGGGCACGCGCGCGGCGGACATGCCGGATCAGATTCCCGAGGAGGTTTCTTCCCGCAGAATCCAGAAGCTGATTGCGCTGCAAAAGGAAATCACCCATGAGCGCTATGCGAACTACATCGGTCAGGTGCACAGCGTGCTGGTGGAGGAAGCTTCCCGCCGGGATGAAAACCAGATGGCGGGCAAGAATGAATACAACATCACCGTCAATTTCCCGGGAGACAAGAGCCTGATCGGGCAGATTGTCAAGGTGAAAATTACGTCCGCCGGCGAGAGTACGCTGCGCGGCAAACGAGTGGAATAAGCCGAAAAACGGCGAGAGGAGAATAGCATGAGCAAGGTTACGGATTGCGCCCGCGAGTTGGGACAGGCGATTGTCGATTCCGAGGAATACAAGACCATGCAAATCACGGAAAAGGCCGCGATGAGCGACCCGGCCGTGGCGGCGGCGATGAGCCGGTATCTGGAAGCGAAAGACGGCATGCATGCCGCAATGAGCACGGGCGATGCGGACGAAATTGCGCGTTTCAGCCAGGAGATGGACGATGCGCAGCAGACGCTTAACGCGATGCCTGCGGTTGACGCAATGACGACGGCTCGACAGAATTTTTCCGAGCTGATGAATCAGGTCAATCACGTGCTTGAATTTATGATCACAGGCGAGGTTGAGCAGAACGGCGGCTGCACGGGCAACTGCGCCTCCTGCGGCGGCTGCCACTAACGGGATAAAAGCGAAAGAAAAGGCTTGACGGAGGCACATAAATGGCAAACATGACCCCGATGATGCGCCAATATCTGGAAATGAAGGATAAATATCCGGGCATGATTCTCTTTTTCCGGCTGGGCGATTTTTACGAAATGTTCTTTGACGACGCCAAGCTGGTTTCAAGAGAGCTGGAGCTGACGCTCACCGGGAAAAGCTGCGGCATGGAGGAGCGCGCGCCGATGTGCGGCGTGCCCTTCCACAGCGCGGAAACCTACATCAATCGGCTGATTGAAAAGGGCTATAAGGTTGCAATCTGCGAACAGATGGAAGACCCGGCGACAGCAAAGGGGCTTGTAAAGCGCGACGTCATCCGGGTGGTGACGCCGGGCACCGTGATCGAGCAATCCATGCTTGACGAACGCAGGAACAGCTATCTGCTCTCCGTCTGTATGGATGGCGACCGCGCGGGGCTGGCCTTCGTGGATGTTTCAACGGGCGAATTCCATCTGTATGAAATCGAAAAGGCTTCCGTGCGGCTTCAGGATGAAATTGTGCGCATGATGCCCAAGGAGATCATCGCCAATGCGGCTCTGCCTGAGGACGCGACAACGCTTCATGTGGATGTGCAGGATGGAACGCGGTTCCAGCTTGCCCGTGCGCGCGCGGCGCTGCTTGAGCACTTTAAGGTGCAGAGTTTGGATACGTTCGGCGTTGGCGGGATGAAGCTCGGAATTCGGGCGGCCGGCGCGCTGATGCGATATCTTGAGGAAACGCAGAAAAACGCACTGGAGCATATTACCGAGCTGGACGAGTATCACGATAAGCGATACATGCTGCTCGACCACACGGCGCGCCGCAATCTGGAATTGACGGAAACCATGCGTTCCCGCCAGAAGCAGGGTTCGCTGCTGGGAATTCTGGATTATACCTGTACGGCAATGGGCGCGCGGACGCTTCGCGGCTTTATTGAGCAGCCGCTGGCTATCAAAAGCGAGATTGACGAGCGACTTGAAGCGGTACAGACCCTGCATGACGCGGATATGACGATGGACATGATTCGCGAAGAGTTGATGCAGGTTTACGACGTGGAGCGCCTGCTCAGCCGAATCGCCTATAAATCCATCAATGCAAAGGATTGCTTGGCGCTGCGCGATTCGCTCTCCCATGTTCCGGCGATTCATGACGCGCTGGCTTCTATTGCGCCAAGCGGCATGCTCAGCGGTCTGCTGGATCAACTGACGCCGCTTGACGATGTGGTGGATAAGCTGACGCAGGCCATCGACCCGGATGCGCCTGCGCTGATGAGCGAGGGGCACTATATTAAAAGCGGCTATAACGCAGAGCTGGACAAATTGCGCGAGGCATCCCGGAACGGCCACCAATGGATTGCCGATCTGGAAGCCAAGGAGCGCGAGCTGACCGGCATTAAGAATCTGAAAATTCAATATAACCGGGTATTCGGCTACTATATCGAGGTAACGAAATCCAACTACGAGCAGGTGCCGTATCGCTACACGCGAAAACAGACGCTGGCCAACTGCGAACGCTATATGACGCCGGAACTGCACGAGATTCAGGAAACCGTGCTCGGTGCACAGGAAAAAGCGATTCGATTGGAACAGGGATTGTTTATCGAGATTCGCGAATTCCTGTCCGCGCAGATTCCGCGGATTCAGCATACGGCGGTTGGCCTGAAAACGCTGGACGCTCTGGTTTCGCTGGCGGTTGCGGCGGTGAAAAACCGTTACGTGCGCCCGGAAATTGCGGAGAACGGCGTGATTGATATCGTCGATGGCCGTCATCCCGTCGTTGAGGCGGGCATGCATGGCGACGAGCAGTTTGTGCCCAACAGTACGCTGCTCGATGACGAAGATAACCGCATGCTGATCATCACCGGCCCGAATATGGCGGGCAAGAGCACCTACATGCGACAGGTGGCGCTGATTACGCTGATGGCGCATATGGGCAGCTTTGTTCCGGCGGAAAGCGCGAAAATCAGTATCGTTGATCGCATTTTTACGCGTGTCGGCGCGTCGGACGATCTGGCAAGCGGGCAATCCACGTTTATGGTGGAAATGAACGAGATGGCGCATATTCTGCGAAGCGCTACGTCGAAATCGCTGATTGTGCTGGATGAAATCGGCCGAGGCACCAGCACGTTTGACGGCCTGAGCATCGCGTGGGCCGTTGTGGAATATCTGGTGGATAAGAAAAAGATCGGCGCAAAGACGCTGTTTGCAACGCATTATCATGAACTCAGCGAGTTGGAAGGCCGACTTGGCGGCGTGGTCAACTATCGCATCAGCGTGAAGGAACATGGCGAGGACATCATCTTCCTGCGCAAAATTGAGCGCGGCGGGGCGGATAAAAGCTTCGGTATTCATGTAGCGCATTTGGCCGGGATGCCCAGACCCGTGATCATGCGCGCGCACGAGATTCTGGCGAGACTGGAGACAAACGACGTCAGCCAGAGCACCATTGGTCAAAATATTCTGGGCGAAGAAGAAAAGAAGCCGAAGCAGGTCAATCTGTTTGAAGCGCCTGCGATGGATCTGGTTGAAGAAATCCGCGCGCTCGACGTGATGAGCATGACGCCGATTGACGCGCTCAATACATTGTTTACGCTTAAAGAAAAAGCACGCAAGGCGTAAGGGGTTCGCGACGAATACCATAACGAAGAAAGGAAAGCTGCCGTGGAAGATAGACCGATACTCAGGCTTGATCAGGAATTGATTGGAAAAATCGCTGCGGGCGAGGTGGTTGAAAGCCCTGCTTCGGCGATTAAGGAGCTGGTAGAAAACAGTTTGGACGCGGGCGCAACCTGCGTCACCGTGGAAATCCGCGACGGCGGCATTGCCTATCTGCGCGTGACGGATAACGGGCGCGGAATCCGTGCGAGGGATGTGCGCATGGCCTTTGAACGCCATGCGACAAGCAAAATTACCAAATCGGACGATCTGTTTGCGCTGCATACGCTCGGTTTCCGCGGCGAGGCGCTGGCTTCTATCGCCGCGGTATCCAAGCTGACGATGACCACGCGCAGCATCCATGAAGAGACGGGAACGCGTGTGATTAACGAAGGCGGAGAGATCAAGAGCATTACGGAGGCGGCCAGCCCGCAGGGCACGACCATCGTGGCTCGGGAATTGTTTTACAACACGCCGGTGCGCCTTAAATTTTTGAAAAAGCCGACGACGGAAGCGGCAAAGGTTGCCGAAATGATTGCGCGGCTGATTCTGGCGCATCCTGATGTTTCATTCCGCCTGATTCACAATGGCAAGCAGATTTACGCCAGTTCCGGCAGCGGAGATTTGCGCAGCGCGGTATTCAGCCTGTATGGACGGGAAACTGCCAGCGCGATGATCCCGGTAAAATCGGAAGGGGCGGTTGCGGTCAGCGGTCTTGTCGGCGTTGGACTTCAAGCAAGATCGAACCGTGCGCGCCAGACGTTTATCGTTAATGGGCGCACCATCCGCAGTCAGGTGTTGACGCAGGCGTTGGAGGATGGGTGCCGTGAGCGCGTGACCATCGGGCATTATCCCATCTGCGTCCTGAACATTGAAATGCCGACGACGATGGTGGACGTCAACGTGCACCCCAACAAGCTGGAAGTCCGTTTCAGCGACGAGCATTTGATTTACGAAAATGTGTGCGGCGCAGTGGCCGACAGCTTTTCCGTTTCGCCGCTGAAAAGTGCGCCCCATATGACGCTAACCCGCGAAGTGCCGCAGACGACGCTTCGCCCGAGCGTCGTACAGGTGATAGACACGCAGACCGAGGAAGGGATTGAGCAGGCACGCGAACAGGTTCGAGCGGAAGCGCAGCAGCCGGTAATTCGTGCCATCAATATCAAAATCAATCCGCCTCAGCGAGAAGATATTTCTCAAGAAGCGCAGGAAAAAACGGAAAACAGGCCGACACCTCAGCAGCAGGCTGAATTTACGTCGTTTGTGACGCAATACTTTGGGGGTGCGGCGCTTCGTGAAAGCGTTGTCCCCGGCAGGCAGGAATCGCTTGGCTTTGCTAAGCTGAACGATGCGCCGACGGAAGGCGGGGCGCAGGAAACCGAGCAGACGGAGGAACAGACGAAGCGAGAAGCCTTCACGCCAGAAGGACAGCAGGAATCGGTTCAGCAGGAACTTTTGCCCAGAGAAGAGAGCAATACGCTGGGTGACGAACTGAGCGGCTATTCGATGGTAGGCGTTGCATTCGATACATATATTATTTTGCAAAACCAGAAGCAGCTCATTTTGATTGACCAGCATGCGGCGCATGAACGGATTCTCTACGAAAAGCTGATGCGTGAAATCGACGCAGGTACAGGCTCTCAAATGCTTATGGTTGCGCAGGTTGTGCATATAACGCCGCAGGATGCGGTGAAAATTGAGACCTATCGGGATGATATTCGCGCAGCCGGGTTTGATATTGAGCCGTTTGGCGACGACGCGTATCAGATACGAGCCGTGCCGAACGTGCTGGGCATACCGCAGACGAAAAGCGTTTTTCTGGATATGGTGGATCGCCTCGGCGAACTGCGTGTGCTTTCAACGGCACAGAAGCGGAGAGACGCAATTTTGCAAATGGCCTGCAAAAAGGCGGTCAAGGGCGGCGACAAGCTGGCGATGGAAGAGATCAAGCCTCTGCTGGCGGATATGCTGCGCACGAATGCGCCGCCGACCTGCCCGCATGGCCGCCCGCTGGTCGTCGTGCTGGAACGCACGGAAATTGAAAAGCGATTCAGGCGAATCAACGACTGATTGCTGAAATCGGGAGAAGAAGATGAAACCGATTGTATTGGCGCTTGTCGGGCCTACGGGCGTCGGCAAGACGCGGGTGTCGCTGGATGTGGCGCGTGCATTGAATGTGGAAATCATCTCTATGGATTCGATGCAGATTTATCGCGGCATGGATATCGGCACGGCAAAATCCTCGGTTGAGGAGCGAGAGAACATCGTTCACCACATGATTGACGTTGCCGATCCGCACGAACGATTTACGGCGGCGGATTATCGCAATCAGGCGATACCGATCATTGATGATATTCTGGCGCGTGGAAAACAGCCCATGCTGGTCGGCGGAACGGGATTGTATTTGGATACGATCCGTTACGATATGAAACTTGGCCAGAGCGGAGCAGACGAAGCGATTCGCCTGCGGCTGCGCAAGCTTGCAGACGAGCCGAACGGGCAAACCAAACTACATGAAATGCTGAAAGCGGTGGATCCGCAGACGGCGGAGAAGCTGCATCCAAATGATGTGCGGCGGGTGATGCGCGCGCTTGAAATTTATGAAACTTCCGGCAAAACCAAGAGCGAGCAGGCGAATGAAGTGCATCGGGAAGGGAAATACCACGTGCTGGTTTACGGATTGTCGCAGCCGCGTGAAACCATGTATGCGCGAATCAATGCGCGCGTGGATGAGATGATGGAAGCGGGGCTTGTGAATGAAGTCAAAACGCTGCTGGCGCAGGGCGTTGAACCGAATTGTGAAGGCGGGGCGATGCAGGCGATTGGCTATAAGGAAATCGTCAGCGCGTTGCAGGACGATATTTCGATGGAACGCGCCGTCGAACTGATCAAGCAAAATTCCCGCCGATATGCCAAACGTCAATGGACGTGGTTCAGGCATGACGATAAAACGAAATGGTTTGACTATACGGATTATTCCACGCGGGAGGCGCTCGAAGAAGAGCTGTTGAAAACCATTCGAGAAGATTGTGCCGCATATAAACAAAATGCATAAAAACAGACCGAGGTTCTAAAAGATAAAAACGGAACCCCGGTCTGCTTTTAAACGCCGGGAACATGCGAACGATGCCTGCCATAGGATAATATCGACTCAAACGAGATTGAGAGGTGGAGACTATGGAAAGAAACTGCTGTCGGGATGAAGGATGCGGCAGGGCGAGCGGGATGTTTTGCGGCGATGAGTACATCGTTGAAAAGGTGATCGGCAGGTTTCGACAATCATGCTGTTATAGAGGGCAACTGGTAGTTGAACAGAGCGAAAAATACTGTCCGCCGTTATGTTTGAAGCGTATTGAGGTGGCGGATATTGCGCCAATCTGCACATGCGGATTATGCGCATGCGGCATGCAGCGGCTTTGTTTAACCCTGATGCTGTTTATGATAGATGGCAGAGGGTGTCCGTATCAAACTCAAACGCAGATCGAAGCGGAAGTTCGAGATAACGAAAACAGACCGAATGTCGGTCTGAAAAATGTAAGGCGAGGCGCGCGCGTTTGCATAAAATATGCGCAATACTGTCCGCAGATTGGTTTTGACGCAGAGCTTCTGATTGAAATCGAAACGCTGGTCACCCGGCTTGAAATGATGGGAAATAGGCGAGACTGCGCACAAGATTGTCCGCGGCTTCCGCTTTATCCGCCTCCGCCGCGTCCCAAAGGCGAATGTTCGTGTGGATGGTTGAGATAAAAAAGCGAAAAAAGCTTGAACGAACCTGCAAAGTGATGTAAAATGATACAATCAAGAATGAAGATGAAGGGGCAAAGATACGTATGCAGATGCTGAAAGATGCCATTCTGGAACGCGGCAAGGCGCTCAATCAGGATGTTCTGTTGGTAGATTCTTTTCTGAATCATCAGGTTGATGTCGCGCTGATGAAGGCGGTTGGCGAAGAATTTGCCAAGCATTTCGCTCATCAGGGCATTACGCGCGTGGTGACGATTGAAAGCTCCGGCATTGCGCCTGCGTCCTTTACGGCGCTCGCGTTGGGGCTTCCGCTGGTCATCATGAAAAAGCAGACCTCCCGGATTTTGAAAGGCGACCTGCTTCAAACGACGGTTCGCTCCTTTACAAAGGGTACGGAGTATCAGTTGACCGTAAAACATGAATTCCTGGGCGCAGGCGAGAAGATTCTGCTGATCGACGATTTTCTGGCCAGCGGTGAAGCGGCGTTTGGCGTGATCAATCTGGCAAAGCAGGCCGGTGCGGAAATCGGCGGCGTCGGCATTGTGATTGAAAAGGCGTTTCAGAGCGGCCATCAGCGTCTGCAAGACGCGGGCATTGACGTGTATTCTCTGGCGCGCATCGCGTCCATGTCTGCCGATCATATTGAATTCGCAGACTGAGTTTCATGACTTCTTTCGCGGCAGATTTCAATCTGCCGCGTTTTGTTTTACCAAAAAACGGGCACTTGATACCAACTTTTTCTGTATAATCTGCTAAAATGACGAATTCCTGATGCAACGGACACCAGAATATGATATAATCAAATGAAAACGCATAGCGTCTAAAGCACGCGCATGCGGAAATGATGCGCTGTTTTGCTTTGGATATGAAGAAGACATCGAGGAGGTTTTATATATGATTCAACCTGTACTTCCGCTGATTCTGGCTTCCGGTTCTCCCAGACGCCGCGAACTGTTGGATTTGATGGGACTTACATATACTGTGGAAACGCCGGATGTGGATGAAAACTATTCGGGCCGCCCTGCGGAAACCGTGATGGAGATTTCGCGCCGCAAGGCTGCTGCCGTGGCTGCACGTCACGCCGATTCAATGATCATCGCGGCGGACACGCTTGTTTTTGCGGAAGGGCCGCTTGGCAAACCGCATACGCCTGAACGCGCGAAGGAGATGCTGCGCAGTCTTGCCGGAAATTGGCACCATGTCTATACCGGCATTACGGTGATCAACACGCGCAGCGGGCGGATTCTCCGCAATGTGGATAAGACGCGCGTGCACATTGTGCCGATGACGGAAGAGGAAATTGACGCATATGTGGCGACCGGCGAACCGCTGGATAAAGCAGGCGCATATGGAATTCAGGGGATGGGCGGCATGTTTGTGGACCGAATTGACGGTTCTTATTCCAATGTCGTCGGGCTTCCGATGGCAATGCTGCGCACGATGCTTGCGCAGATTGGCGGCGCAGGCGAGCGGGGAGTTATTTGATGGCAGGATTTCAGTTTGTTTCGCCGGATATCGCAGTGGATATCGGAACGGATAACACGCGCGTCTATGTGAAAGATAAGGGCATCGTCGTTAACGAACCGTCCGTGGTGATTACAAGAGGAGAAGGACCACACAATATTGTGGCCGTGGGCGACAGTGCGGAGGAAATGATCGGTCGAGCGGGCGGAAATATTCGAATCATTCATCCGCTGAGGGATGGCGTGATCGTCGATTACGAGATGGCGCAGATCATGATTCACTATTTCGTCAGCAAGGCGATTGGAACACGGCGTTTTGTGCGTCCGCGCGTGGTGGTGACCATGCCGGGCGACGTCAGCAAGGTTGAGCGGCGCGCGGTGATCAACACGATGGAAAAGATCGGCGCACGGCAGATTTTTGTGGTTGAGCAGGCGTTTGCAGCCGCTTTGGGAACCGGGTTGCCCGTATACGAGCCGCAGGGCAGTTTTGTGGTGGATATCGGCGGCGGCACGACGGAGGTTGCGCTGGTTTCAATGGGTGGCGTGGTGCTGTCTCATTCGGTTCGCGTGGCGGGCAACAAGATCGACGAGGCGATTGCGGGCTTTTTGAAAAAGCAGCATGCGATTCTGGTTACGGATCGCGTAGCCGAACAAATTAAATTTGATTTGGCCGACGTCCGCAGTGAAAAGAAGATGGAACATATCGCCGTTGTCCGAGGCCGCGATATTGCAACCGGCATGCCGCTGACGGTGGATGTGAACATGGCAAACGTCAGCGAAGCGATTCGTGAACCGATTCAGGAGATTCTCGGCGCAATTAAATGGGTGCTTGGGCGCGTTCCACCGGAACTCTGCTCGGATATCCTGCAAAACGGCATCTATTTGACGGGCGGATCGGCGGCGCTGCCGAATCTGGATACGATGATCGCAACGGAGTTTGGCGTGCCGGTTTCGGTCGCCAGAGATGCGGGTGAATGTACGACGCTCGGCGCAGGCTATATGGCGGATCACTTCGATATGCTGGGCGGCGTAAGCGGCAAAAACGAATAAGGCTCACCTGCAAGGGAAGGCAAGCGATGAAGAAAAAACATCCTTTTTTGTACAACGTTATTCGCAGATCCATTGTGGTGATTCTGCTGGCAATGATGGTGCTGATGGCCTATAACCAATCTACCGGGTCGCTTGTTTCGCCGGAAGGTTTTCTGGCCAAGATCATTACGCCGATACAGGGACTTGTTTCTCAGGCCAGTCAGGGCATATCCAATTACCTGTACCGGGTGAAACTGAGAAGTAATATCGAATACGAATACAACCAGCTCAAGGCGCAGAACGACGAATTGACCCTGCGCAGCATCCTTTACGAAGAACTGGAGCAGGAAAATGCGCAGCTTCGTGCTCTGCTAGGCGAATATGAAACGCGCTCGACGATGAACCCTGTGCTTGCGCGCGTGATCGCCAGCGAAACGGGCAATTATTTTTCCACGTTCACGATCAATAAAGGCAAAAACGACGGCGTGGATACGCAGATGGCCGTCATTACGTCCGAGGGTCTGGTGGGCTATACGTATGAGGTGTTTGATACCACGTCGAAGGTCATCACGATTATCGACGATCAGGCCAGCCTTGCCGCGTTGATTGAAAGCAGCCGCGATCAGGGCGCTGTCAAAGGTACGCTGGGCAGCACGGGAGAGCCGCTCTGCCGCATGTACTATCTGTCTGCGGACAGTGTGCCCAGGCCGGGCGACCGCGTGATTACATCCGGCGTCGGCGTATCGTTTCCCAAGGGCCTGCTGATTGGGTATGTCCGCGAGAGCACCCGCGCTATCGAGGATAATAAGCATTACATTGTCGTAGAACCGGCTGCGGACTTCGAGCATATTGAAAACGTGCTTGTCCTGCGGTATTACGCCGATGTTGAAGAAATGCCGGATAACTACGATAATACGGAGATCATCATCGCGCCTGTCGCGACGGCCAGACCGCAGGCTGTGATTGAAGAGGATCGACTGACGAACTCTACGCCTGTTCCGCTGCCGGATGCGCCGGGACGCGTGACGCCGACCCCGACGCCCGAAACGCTGGACGTTACGGTTGACGAGGAGGCGATGGGCGATTTGGCGGATCGAATTGCAACGCCGACGCCCGCGCCGGAAGCCACCGACGACCCGTTTTATGACCCGGAAGATGCGCCGTTCCCGGAAGATCTGTAAGCCGACGGCATGAGGTGAAAAGATGTCAAGAGCAATACGGATTGTTATAACGGTGATTCTGGCGTGCATATGCCAGACGGATCTGGTGAAATACATCCGAATCGCGACGATTGCGCCGGACATGCTGACGGTCTTTCTCGTGCTGCTGACGGGCTATACCGGCGCATATGGAGGGTTTTGCGCCGGCAGCCTGCTGGCAATGCTGTATGACGCGAGCGTGGGCTACGTTCTGGCGATCAATCTGGTATGCTACACGTTTATCGGCTGGGCGGCGCCGATGCTGCGCCGCGCGATGAACGTGAAGCTTAGAAAAATGAAACACAAAAGCTATCTGGAATTGATGCTCATTTGCTTTTTTCTGACGCTGATGCGTGAGATCGTCTATATCGGCTATCTGTTCCTCATCGGCGCGGAACAGAGCATGGTGACGATTCTGCGCGCGCTGCTGTGTGCTGCGTACAGCGCGGTCATGATTTTGCCCGGCTCGTTTGTCGTGAATAAAATCATGAGCATCCATCCGTTTAAGAGGGTAAAGGGCGGAGATTTGACGGAGGATTCGGACGTTGCGGGAAACAATCGTTAAACACTTTCGGAGGTTTTGTGTTCTGTGAATAAGAAGTATCTGGGGCGATATCGGACGATTGCCTGTGTGGTGGCGGTGCTCTTTGGCGTTTTGATTACGCGGCTGTTTAATTTGCAGATTGCCGGTTACGAGGATAACCTCGCCAGCGCGGAAAGCAAAAAGACCAAGACGATCACCAGCCAGGGCTCGCGCGGCACCATCATGGACGTCAACTCGCTGACGCTTGCTTATGATAAGCAGATTTACAATGTGCAGTTCTATCGCGATCCCAATTATACGCCGACCGATATTGATGAAACGACGGGCCGAACGGTCAGCCAGTACAAGGTTTATACGGACGCCATCATCAATGTCATTGATATCATTGAAAAAAATGGCGGCACGCTGAGCACGTCGTTCTCCCTTGTGCAGGATGAAATGACGGGGCTTTGGATATTTACATGGAATAACAACAAGTATACGCAGGCACAGCAGGACGCGCGCGAGAAGATGTGGCGCAGCAATTTCTATGTCAGCAGCACCACGGCTTACCCGCAGCAGCAGCTTTTCGAAAAGCTGTGCAGCAAGTACAGAATTCCCGAAGAACTGAGCACGGAGAAGAAAATTCAGGTGCTCGGCGTTTGGGAAACCATGCAGAATAACGCATTCCTGTCTCAGCCGATTACCATCGCTTCGAATGTCAGCTGGGAAACGGTCATCGAAATCGAAGCGAAAGCGCTGACGATGGAAGGTATCAGCGTTTCCGTGAGCACACAGCGCGTGTACCCAAACGGTACGTTGGCCTGCCATGTGGTCGGTTACATCGGCAAGATTCAGAATTACGATACGTATTATGCTTCTTACAAGGATAAAGGCTATGCGCTGTCGGATTTGATCGGTCTTGACGGTGTGGAAAAGACGATGGAAGATTGGCTTTCTCCCTGCACCACGCAGCGCGTAGGAAAACGCGTGGTGGAAATCGACCGATACGGCGCGGTGAGCCGGACGCTTTCTTCGACGGAGGCGACGGATGGCAACAACATCAAGCTGACCATTGATTCCAACCTCCAGCGCATCGCAGAAAGCGCACTGGAAGAGAACATCAACTATATTCGAGATCAGCAGGAAATTTTGCTCAACAGCGACAGCTGGTTGGATACGAACAAGGTGGAACTTCAGGGCACAACGCGCGACTTTGAAACCAACCCGATTCAGTTGGCTGAAAAGGGCGCTGTGGTTGTGATTGATATGGAGGGCCGGGTTCTGGCGCTGGCGAGCTATCCGCCTTACGACCCCAACGCGTTTATTGTCGGTGGCGAGGCGGCGGCCAACATCCTGCTGGATTCCCGAAATCCGCTGGTCAACTATGCAATCGGCTCCCGCGATACGCCCGGCTCTATTTTTAAGATGGTTACAGCGACGGCGGGGTTGATGAACGGTCAGCTTACGCTGTCCGAGCAGATCAGCGACGAAGGCAAATTTGATAAATATGATCAGACGAATCCGCCGCGCTGCTGGTTGAACCAGAAGAGACTGAGCCAGCACGCCAACCAGACGGTGGTTGAGGGCATTACACATTCCTGCAACTACTTCTTCTATACGGTGGGGTCGCGCCTGTATGAGAAGACGGATGATCAGCTCTATAAGACGGCGGCGCTTTACGGCCTGACGACCAAGACGGGCATCGACCTGCCGGGCGAGCTTCAGGGCTATGTGGCCAGCCAGACAACGCTGTATGACAAGAACAAAGCCATCAGCGCTTCGGAGCAATCGACGTGGAGACCTTCGATCGTCTTTAACAACATCAAAAAGCACCTCATTGACGTCGGCGAGCAGTATAACATGACCTTCGATGAGGAAAAGCTGAACAAATGCGTAAAGCGGCTGATGGATATGGCCGTTGACTACAACCAGAAAGATTGGCTGCCGGAAATCCGAACCATCCTGATGGAAGAGCTGGATATGCCGCGCGAACTCGTTTACCTGCAGATTGTAGCCGGTGATACCTACATCATGCTGAACGAAATTAAGTGGGGCGGTTCGGAGGCGATCATGGCCGCGGTTGGTCAGTCGATCACCACGGTGACGCCGGTTGCGATGGCGCGCTATGTGGCGGCGGTTGCGAACGGCGGCAAGGTGTATGACCTGCGGTTGATCGACTCCATTATCTCCCCGGATGGCGAAGTGCTCAGCGAAAGCACGCCGATTCTGGCTTCTGAAATCGAAGGCGAAGGCGTGCAGGAATATCTGGCGGCGCTGCGAGAAGGCATGAGCGGCGTTACCGGCGACGACGGTACTGCTGCGAAGTTCTATAAGGGCGAATATGACGCGGTTGGTAAGAAGATGGGCGCTAAAACGGGTACGGCAGAAAAGACGAACATCGACCTTGAAAACAACGCGTGGATGGTTGCTTTTGCGCCGTATGACGATCCGCAAATCGCTGTCTGCGTCTATATTCCGCATGGTTACAGCGGATCGTATTGTTCCATTACAATCCGTGAAATTTTGAAGTATTATCTGGATCACATGGGGCTGGATAGCGAGGATATCATGCCGCCCTCCAATGCTTTGGCCTATTGAGATCGGAGTGCAGGAATGGCGAAAATTTATGCTGTGTGCTCGGGGTGCGGCGGCGTCGGAAAGACGACGATTGCGCTTGCGCTGGCGGTCAGCGCGGCCAAACGTGGCAAACGGACGATTCTGCTCGACGCATCCGGCGTGAGCCGCGCATGCGACTTGGCGCTTGGGCTTGAAAATGTGGTCGTTCTGGATATGGCGGATGTTGCGAATCGGCAGGCCGGTCTTGAAGCCGCCTTATATAAAGCGCCGAAGTATGAAAATCTGCGGTTTGCCTGCGCGTCGCTTTACGACGATGTGACGGTGATGGAGTTGACGAGTACAATGCTCGCGCTTCATTCGCTTTGCGAGGTGCTGGTTATCGACTGTCAGACGGGCTGTTTCGCAATGGGACGCGAGCTGCTGGGGCAGGATGATATCCGCATTGTTGTGACCTGCCCGGATGACGTTTCGATTCGCGCCAGCGAGCGCATGTTAACCAAGGCCGGAATCGGCATGGAAGAAAGGCGGCTTGTCGTCAACCGTGCGGAAGCGCAGCGTGTTCGCAAAAAGACGCAATATGATGCGAAAACGGTGGAAATGACGCTGGATTGCCCGCTGGCGGGCTGCGTCCCCGAGGATGATTCGATTGCCGTCTGTTCACAAAAGGGACGAATTGCATTGGAGTGTGACGGCCCTGCGCGCAGAGCGCTTGCGCAGCTGACGGATGCGCTGTTGAGCGGGGTCTGATAACAAGGAGATCAAGGCATGTTTTTTTCAGAAAATAACAGGCTGTCCAAGCCGCACTTTGACTGGCTGCTGCTGGTGGCGAGTTATCTGCTTGCGCTGTATGGAGTGCTGGCCATCACCATAGCGAATTATGACCCGTCGCTCGGCTCGGATCGCTCGCTTCAGGATCTGGTCATGGACGCGAACAATGGCCGCCTTCAGCTGATGTGGGTTGTGGTGAGCATGGTGGTCGTGGCGATCATCATGTCGATTAACTATAACATCATCGGGCGGCTGTGGCCGGTGATTTATTTCGTGGATGTATTGCTGCTGGGCCTGGTGCTGACAACCTCGAAGATCAACGGCGTCAGCGGCTGGTTCCAATTTCTGGATCGTACATTCCAGCCTTCCGAGCTGGCAAAACTGGCGCTGATCATCACACTTTCCAAAGCGCTGACGCGTTACCCGGACAGGCCGATTCCGAATTTCCGATACTTTGTTTATATCTGCATCCATTTCGGCATCCCCGCGCTGCTCATTGCGGCGCAGCCAGATATCGGTACGTTGATGGTTTTCTGCGTTATCTTCGTTGCGCTTTTGTTTGTTTCGGGGTTTGAACTTAAATGGATGTTCCTGCTTGGCGGCATTGTCGCCGCAGGGCTTACGCCAATCATTTTCTATCTGGCTTCTACGAATAACTTTCGCTGGCTGCGTCTGGTTGCGTTCATGAACCCGGAGTCGGATCCGACCGGCAGCAGTTACCAGATCGTCAATTCGAAAATCACGGTCGGCTCGGGCGGATTGTATGGCAAGGGCGCATGGGCTGAAGGCACGTTGACGCACCTCAACTATGTGCCGGAAAACCATACGGATTTTATCTTCTCTGTTGTCGGCGAAACGCTGGGCTTTGTCGGGGCGCTGGTGCTGCTGGCACTCTATGCATTCGTGATTTACCGCATGCTGGTGCTGGCTTTCCACACCAATGATAAATTCGGTCAGTTGATCATCGTCGGCGTGATGGCTATGCTGCTTTTCCACGTGTACGAAAACATTGGCATGTGCATCGGCGTGATGCCCATCACGGGAATTCCGCTTCCGTTTATCAGCTATGGCGGAACGAACTTGGTTGTGAATATGGCCGGCGTGGGGCTTGTGCTCAATGTCACTCAACATAAGAGCTCGGTGGATTTGAAGAATAAACGCGCGTAGTTCTGATGAAAAGTCCCTCCGCATAGGGTTGAGCAGAAATGTGAAGGAGGGCGAAGCGGCATGGACAACGGCAAGCGAAAAGTGGTCATGGCGCAGATGAAGCCGCGAGAGCGGCATGAATGGACAAAGAAAACGCCTCATCGGAGGCGATTGAAATGGGATAAGCGGCTGCTGAGAAGGTCTGTGCCTCTGGCGGCCGCTTTTCTTTGCATCGGCGCTGCGGCTGTTACAACGGCGTTGTTTGGCGATGATGTTCAGGCGGTTATGAGTCACGTAACGGCTGGATTTGAATATGATGAAACGTTGGGCCGGCTGCAATTTGTCAGCAACATTCTGCCGGAAAGCGCGATGGTTTTTCTCACAGGCGGCGATGAAGCGCAAACTTGTGCGGCAATTCTGCCGACGGAAACGACGCTTCTTCACGCATGGAGCCAGGATGAACCGTGGATGGAATATGAAGGGGACGGCGAGATTAGCAGCTGTATGGCGGGCGAAGTGATGAACACGGTTAAAAACAGGCAGAATGAATATACGGTGCGTATTTTGCATCAAGACGGCTATGAGTCGGTTTACAGCGGGTTAAGCAATGTCTGCGTACAGGAGGGGCAGAGCGTGGCTTCCGGCACAGCAATCGGCACAATGGCAGGCGTTGCCGCTTTTGAATTAAGAAAAGACGGGCTGTCCGTAATGCCTGTATTTGGCCGGTGAAACTGAAAATACATCCGCTTTGCGCAGTTTATTTTCTGAGCATTGCGGTTTTCAATTCCATATGGGCTTGTATGGGCGCGGTTTTTGCGCTGGCGATGCATGAGCTTGCCCATTTAATTGTAGGGTATTGGCTGGGCGAAAGCGCTGAATCCATCGAATTTACGCCGTTCGGCGGTGTGATTCGATATCCACCCGGCGTAAGCCCGAAGAAGGGGATTCGCGGGTTGGCCGTTGCCGCGGCAGGGCCGTTTGCGAATTATGCGACGCTGTGGGCGTTGTCTCTGCCGTGGGCAAAAGACCTCCTGCCGCAGCCGTTCTTACAGCAGGCGCTTTTCATGCATGCGGGCATGCTTTTTCTCAACCTTCTGCCGGTTTTGCCGCTGGACGGCGGGCGAATGGTCTTTTGCGTCGGATACTATGTGTTTCCGATTGCCGCGCTGACGAAAGCGCTGTCTATGGGCGGCGTGATCGCTGGGCTGCTGATGGCTGCGTTGAGCGTCTATGGCGCGATTGCGTGGGGAAAGCTGAACCTTTCCTTGCTGCTTGTCGGCGGTTATCTTGTCGTTTATGCCTGCCGAAACCGCTCGATTCTATGGTCTGAAAACCTGTATGCGCTTTTGCAGGAACGCAGAGGGGATGAAAAAATGCCGATGGCGGTCAAGTTGTATGAAGCTGCGCCGGAAATGAGGCTTCTGTCGTTTGTGGATGCGATTGCGGATAGCCGTGCGGCTCTTTTTCGAATTGGAGAAAGGTGGGTGGATGAAAAGCAGGTGATCCGAGCATTGATGCGCAATCCCCACGCGACAGCGGCGGAAATGCTCGAAAAAGCGGATAACTTTCATGAAAATGATGGGAAGTGCTTGCAACATCAACCGCTGTGAGATACAATAATACGGAAGAATGGATTAAGAAGTGAGAGGGTAAAGCTTTGAGCGAAACACAGACAACAGCGGTTCATCCGCTTGAAGAGATGGGCATCAGCCGAGAGGTTGTTCAGGCTTTTGATTGGATGGGTTTTCAAAACCTGACGGCTATTCAGCAGAAGTGTATTCCGCTGATGATGGATGGGCACGACATCATTGCGATTGCGCCGACGGGAACCGGCAAAACGCTGGGTTTCGGCATACCGATGCTTGAATATGTCAATCTGGATGACAGCAACATTCAAGAGGTTGTGCTTGCGCCGACCCGCGAATTGGCCCAGCAGATTGCCGATGAATTGACCAATCTGGCGCATTTCATCAAGGGTTTGAAAATTGCCGTGATTTATGGCGGTCAGCCGTTTGGCAAGCAGATGAGCGCGCTGAACCGAAAGCCGCAGGTGCTTGTCGCTACGCCGGGGCGCCTGCTTGATCACATGCAGCGGGGCAATATCCGCCTGGGTACGGTGCATACGATGGTGCTGGATGAAGCGGATGAAATGCTGAAAATGGGCTTTGTGCAGGACGTTGAAAAGATCATCGAAAGCGCGGATCCCAATCGCCAGCTGGTGATGTTCAGCGCGACGACCAATCAGGATGTGCTGACGGTTTCGTGGAAGTATCAGCATGATCCGATTGAAATCGTCGTGCAGGCTCAGGCAGAAAATAAGCCGAACATTACGCAGTATATCATTGAATCCGATCAGAAGCAAAAATACGAGCACCTGCTTTATCTGCTCGATTCGGATCAGTATAAGCGCGTGATGATCTTCTGCAACACCAAGGATATGACGGCAAGGCTTTGCGAGCGCTTGAAAAAAGCGGGCTATCAGGCGGAATGTCTCCACGGCGATGTGCGCCAGTCCCTTCGGGATAAGGTGATGTCCGGCTTCAGAAAAGGCGAATTTGAAATCTTGGTGGCGACGGACGTTGCGGCGCGCGGCATTGACGTAGACGATGTGGAAGCCGTGTTTAATTATGATCTGCCGGATAAGCAGGAGTTTTACGTCCATCGAATTGGGCGCACGGGGCGCGCGAAACGCGCAGGCGTGAGCTTCTCGTTTGTCAGCTTCCGGGACAGCATCCGTATGGATGAAATTCTCAAGTACATCGACAGCAAGCCGATTTCACTCGTTTTCGATGAGTTTGGAACGCTCTGTTACAAAGAAGACGGCAAGCCTTTCCTTGAAAATGCATAAAAACAGGCGTCAGCGGCAAAAAGAAAAGCCGCTGACGCCGCTTTTTGCAAGCAAAGCCAGATATTCGCTCTCGGAGATTGGCGCGTGAAGCAGCAGAAGCAGCTCACCGCCCTTGATATCAACGCGGCGCACCTGCGGCAGGTTTTCCAGCAGGGCGCGCGCCTGATTGCGGGAATCTGCGGAACCATAAAGCTGCAAAGATTGACAAAAGGCCATATTTTTCCCTCCAAGACCCGACAAAATTTCAAGGAAACCATTGCATAATATCTTTTTCTGTGATATTCTTATAGACAGATACGGGCTTCGGTTTGTATCGTATGATGAAAGCGAGGGTTTTAACCATGGATGATATGGAAAAGATGGAGAATGATAACATCATCGTTCTCACCGATGAAGACGGCACCGATGTGGAGTTCGAGTTCTGCGCGTCGATCGAATACGAAGGCAACGAGTACGTCGTGCTGCTGCCGACCGATGATGACGACGGCGAAGTCGTAATCCTTCAGGTGATGGAGGATGAGGAGTCCGACGACGAGGACGAAGTGACCTACGTTGGTGTGGATGACGAGGATGTGCTCCAGAAGGTGTTTGATATCTTCAAGGAGCAGGCCGGCGACGAGTTCGACTTCGACGAGTAATCTGTTTTAAACGCATAAAGAGCGCATCCGGGCGGGTGCGCTCTTTTAAAATTTGCGAATTAAACTGACGACCTTTCCCAAAATCTGCACGTTGGGCACAATAATGGGCTTCATGGCGTCGTTTTCCGGCTGAAGGCGGATATGTCCGTTCTCCTTATAGAAGCGTTTTACGGTGGCTTCGTCGTCAATCATGGCGACAACAATCTCGCCGTTGTTGGCGTTAGGCTGCTTATGCACAACGATGTAATCGTCGTTCATAATGCCTGCCTGAATCATGCTTTCTCCGCGAACACGCAGAATGAAAAGATCGCCGCTGCCAACCATTTCTTCCGGCAAGGTGAGGGTTTCTTCGATGTTTTCTTCCGCAAGGATAGGCGTTCCGGCTGCAACGCGGCCAATAACGGGAATTTCACGAAGCGAGATGCTCTCATCAAAAGGGGAAAGGGCGGAGGTAAGACCGATGGCACGCGGCTTCATGGCGTCGCGATGCAGAAGCCCCTTTTTTTCCAGCCGCGTCAGATGACCATGCACCGTCGATGTGGATTTTAAACCGACGGCCTCGCCGATTTCCCGAACAGAGGGCGCATAACCGCGTGTTTTGATTTCCTGCTCAATATAGGCCAGGATCCGAGATTGCATATCGCCGCGCGGCTTTTGAACGGTCACTGTCTTCACGTCCTTTCCTTAGTAAGGCTATTCAGCATTATACCATATTCAATTCAAAAAAGGCAAGAAACATGAAACGTGTGTTCGCATTTTGTTTGAAAAAGCTTGATTGCGTTTTCAAACAGTGTTATAATGAGCGGACTAAAACACGAGGGGATAGGGCAATGGAGACAAAACGCTGTGTTTTATATGACCGGGAATGCATAGAGTGCGGCGAGTGCAACATGTGCGATCTTGATCCAACAAAAGTCTGCGACAACTGTGGAAAGTGCATCGGGCTGGATCATACGGATAAAAGCCCGGAATACAGGGCCATTAAGGTGGACGGCATCATAGACGAAACGATGGATCCCAACGATTATCTCTATGATGAAGAAACGCTGGATGACCCGCTTGATGAAGATGAAGAAGATATCTTCGGCGACGATCCGTTTCCGTTTATGCGAGGCAATCGAAAGTAAATGAAAATCCCGAACGGTTTTGCGAAGTCTATCCGCGCCGCTCGGGATTTTTTATGGAAAAGACCATGCATTTTACTTCGGTGAATCAGCATGCACGGGTTCTTCACGCAAAACGGTTTTCTGCGCGGCAATTCGACGGTGATCTTCGGCGATGGCCGCATAATGCTTGCGCGTCGTATTGACATCCGAGTGGCCAAGTACGTCCGCAACCAGGTAGATATCGCCGGTTTCGCGGTAAAGATTGGTGCCGAAGGTGCTGCGAAGCTTGTGCGGACTGATTTTTTTCTTTAAAGGAGCGGCAATTGCCGCATATTTTTTGACCATGTTTTCCACGGCCCGCTGTGTGATGCGCCGCCGCTGGATGGATAAAAAGAACGCGTTTTCGTGGCCGGGGAGCGCTTCGATTTCTCTGCGTTCGGCCAGATAATCCTTCAGCGCGTCTGCGACTTCGTCGGAAAGGTACAAAATAACTTCTTTGCCGCCTTTGCGGGTGACAACAAAGGCGTTTTGCTCAAAATCAAAATCGTCGATATTCAGCCCGACGCACTCGCTGATACGGATACCCGTGCCTAAAAACAGCGACAACATGGCCACGTCGCGCTTTCGGGTTACGTTATGGTATTTCTGGCAGGCTTTCGGCAAAGATTGACCGCTTTCGGCGACGTCCAGAATACGTGCGACTTCGTCCACATCCAGACGGATAATCGCGTGTTCATGGAGCTTGGGCAGCGGAACAAGCGAAGCCGTGTTGCTTTCAATCAGACCTTCGGCAAACAGATATTTGTAAAAAGCGCGAAGAGAAGCGTATTTGCGCTTGATGCCGTATTCGTGATTGGTCATTTCACGGGAAGCGGTTTCGCCGTCCTCAAGCGTTTCGTTCTTAACGTAAAACGTCAAATAGCGCGCGTACCGCTCTAAATCCTGCTTGGTAACCTGTTGAATATCCGAAGCGGTGAATGACGTAACGGGTTTCCCGCCAAACTTGGGCAGCTCGTCAGATAAATACTGAAAAAAAAGTTTCAGGTCATAGGCATAGCTGAGCCGCGTTAAAACGCTGGTCTGTTGTTCAATGGCCATGAAATAATCGGAACAGAAATCCGGCAATTCGCGCTGGAGCTCGCGTAAACGCCGCGTTCGGGTCAGCTGAGCCTGCGTATGATAATCATTGGGCATAAAACTTTGTCACCTCACCATAGACTTCGTAAAACCGGGGTTTCGCGAAGTCTTATAGACACTTCCCTACGCATCGAAAAACGCCATTTTTGAAAAACGATTCTTTTTTAATCGTTTCGATGATCACGGATCTGGCCGGTCGCCAATTCATCGCAGCGATTGTTCCACGGATTATCTGCGTGGCCCTTCACCTTGACGATTGTAACCTGATGCGGCTGCATGACGGTCAGCAGCCACTTCCAAAGATCCTGATTTTCAACCGGCTTCTTGGATGCGGTTTTCCAGCCGTTTCGCTGCCAGCCGTCAATCCAGTTTTGCTTGAACGCATTGACCAGATAAGCCGAATCTGAATACAGCGTTACGGCGCAAGGCTGTTTAAGCGCCGTGAAGCCCTGCACGGCGGCAAACAGCTCCATGCGGTTATTGGTGGTATCCGGCATAAAGCCGGAAATTTCCTTTTTGTGCTCGCCGAACATGAGCACGGTTCCCCAGCCGCCGGGCCCCGGATTGCCGGAGCAGGCCCCGTCGGTGTACATAATGATCTCTTTCACAAAAACCTCGACATCTCAAAATATAACATAAGCATTTAAATGGCTATGAAATTATTTTTTGGCCATGCGCATTGTTTTTTCAACGGTCGCACCGACAGCATCCATTACAGCGGCGCGCATGCCGCCTTTTTCAAGCGCATACATGCCTTCGATCGTCGTGCCGCCGGGAGAACAGACCGCATCCTTCAATTGGCCGGGATGTTCGCCTGTTTCAAGCACCATTTTTGCTGCGCCCACAAGCGTTTGAGCGGCCAATTCATAAGCCAGCGCGCGCGGTACGCCATAGCGAACGCCGCCATCGGCCATCGCTTCGATGAAGGCGTATACAAAGGCCGGGCCGCAGCCACTGATGCCGTTTGCAGGCGTGTAAACGTGATCCTCTACAACGGCGACCTTTCCGGCAGAGGCAAAAACAGACTTTGCAAACGCAAATTCCGCATCCGTGCAGGTACACAGGCTGGAAATGAGGCTCATGCCCTCTCCAACTGCGAGCGGCGTATTGGGCATGACGCGCACAAAACGCGCGCCGGCGGGAAGCGCGTCTTTCAGCATGTCGTAAGTCCACCCGGCGACGATGGAAATGACGAACTTCCCCTCCAGCGCATCGTAAACTTCACGAATCACATCTGCCGCGTAAACTGGCTTAATCGCCAGCAAAACGCAGTCAACAGCTTGAACCAGTGAAAGGTTGTCCTGCATGATGTGAACGCCTTTTTGAGCCAATTCTGCGCCTTTTTCCGGGTGTTTCCGGCTGACATAGATGTCGTCAGCCGCGAGAGCGCCTTTGTTCAAAACGCCGCTTATAATGGCCGAGCCCATATTGCCCGCGCCGATAAAACCGAGTTTCATGATGCATGCCTCCCGATCAAAATCAAATCAGTAAACCTTATTTATTGTAGCGAAAAACAACGGATTCGTCAATTCGCAAAACCAACGAATCCGCGGTATCAAGGTATAAAATGTCGCACGGCGTTTTATCGGAGCGCCTGCAAGACCGCAATATATCAAAAACCCCTCCGATGGATGCATGAAAAAAGAGCCGCCAAGCTTTTAGCTTGACAGCTCCTTCTGCGAAAACAGGTATTTACTGTTTTTGCAATCGCCGGGCGTTAAACCAAGCGGTTTTTGTCACATAAGCTTACTTGTTCAGATCGGTACGGATGATGTAAACCACATCATGCTCCATGCCTTCGCTGATCAGGTCGAAACTGACTTCCGAGGCGAACTGATTCTTGGTGTTTTCAAACACATCGAGCGCTTTCTGCACGTCGCCGTTCAGCAGCGGCAGCACGTCGGCACTGAGCGTCTGCTTCAAGTCATCAAGACCGCTGACCAGCTGAGCCGTGCCTTCGCTCAACTGCGCAGCGCCATCGGAGAGCTGCGTGCTTCCGGCGTGCAGCGTGGTCGCGCCCTGCGCCGCCTGGCTGACGCCATCCGTATAGTTGTTCAGACCCGTTACAAACGTATGAACGGAATCAAGCTGCGTTTTCAGGGAATTCAGCGCTTCATAACCAGCCTTGGCGGGCGCGATGGCCTCTTCAAGCTGCTTTTGGATGGATTCGTCCGCCAGATTCTGCTCAACCAGCGTGTTAATCTGTTCGGAGACGGCGGCTTCGAGTTTGGCCTTCACGTCGTCGCTGTTCATCATCTGCTCAACAACGGCGTTGATCTGCTGCGCCTGCTCGTGCGTCACCTGACCGGCTTCGACGGCCTTACTGTAATCCTCCGCCGTCATGCTCAAACCGCTTTGCGCGAGTACGCCTTCCAAAACCTGCGCCTTAACGGCCTGAGAAACGGCCTCGCGGATCATACTCTCCTGCTTCATGACCTCGGCTTTGACCTGCTCGCGCGCCGTTTCCTTAGCGGTCACGAGCAACGTTTCAGGATTGAGCTGAGCCAGCGCCGCGTCCAGCACCTCGGCGTAATTTTCGCGCGTCAACTCCGGCAGGGTGATTCCAGCCGCATCCAGACCGGCCGCTGCAAGCTGCTGATTGGCCGTTGCGAGAACTGCATCAAACAGCTGCGCTGCGCCCTGATTCAACGCGTCGTTGTTGGCGATAATCGCCGTCAGGCCCGTTTCCAATTCTGCCGCACCGTCGTCGAGGCTCTTAGCGCCGTCGCTCAAGGACTTCGCCCCGTCGTTCAGCGCCGCAACGCCATCGTACAGCGTAAACAGTGCGGAAAGACCATCATGCAGCTTGCCTTCGCCTTCCGGCAAAGTTTCGCCGTCGCAAAGTGCGGTCAGCCCTGCTTTCAGCTCGTTCACGTTGTCGCTCAAATCGCCGATTTTCTCGTCTGCCGTGTCGCAAAGCCAATCGAGCGGCTCACTCGTCGCGAACGTCATCATCCAGCTCAAGTCGGCATGATCAGCCGTCGCCGTCATGGTGAAATGCGTCGGAAGGTCAGCGTCGGCGTCCATTCCGGGAACTGCCCAGCCGATCAGCATCTTATGGCTGCCGTTGTTCACGACAGCGCCGTTCTCTATGCTCACATTGGTCAGCGTTTCATCGTCAATCGGCATGAGGCTCAACGCCAGATACGGCACATTCTCAGCCATCATGAAGCTGACGTCCATCGTCACAACACCCTGAGCGTTTTTAATCTCTTCGGCCGTTGCTTCCTTGCCATCCAGCGTGAAGCTGACCGTCGGAAGAACATCCGGGCGCTTATCGGATGTCCCCTGATAGATGATGCTGCTGCCATTGGCCTGCCAAGTCAGCATTTCACCGTCGAGGGTGAACGTTTCATGACCGCCGACATTTTCGATATCTGTCAGCATCGAACGATCCGAAATCATATCCAGCGCATCGCCATTTTCAAGATGAACGTTGTCCAGCAGGGTCTGCACCTCGCCGTTATGGTTGACAACCACATAAACGCGCTCGTGCTTAGCCGTTTCGGCGCTGGCCGTGTAGCCAGCCGCCACACAAAGCGCTGTCAGCAGCGCAATCGCATGCTTTTTCATAGGTTTTCCATCCTTTCTTTCTGATCGGAATTTACGCTTTTTTCTTCATACCAATCGTGGTGCGAACGATGAATCCGTCGCAAAGCAGCAGCATGGCCGGAAGCAGGAACAGAACAACCGCTACCGAGCAAAGCGCGCCGCGGGCAATCAGGCTGCACATCGAAGAAATGATATCCACATTGGAATACAGGCCGACGCCGAACGTCGAAGCGAAGAAGCTGATGCCGCTGACCAGAATGGACTGCGCAGAAGCAGCAACCGCTTCGCCGACGGCTTCCTTTTTGTCCTTTCCGGCCATTCTGCCCTGCTTATACCGCGTGGTCATCAGAATGGCGTAATCCACCGTCGCGCCAAGCTGAATGGTCGAAATCAGAATCGGGCCGACAAACGGGAGCGTCGTTCCGGTGAAATACGGAATACACAGGTTCAACGCGATGGCAAGCTCGATCAAGGCGACAAGCAGAATCGGCAGAGAGAACGACTTCAGCACCAGCGCGATGATGACAAAGATGGCTGCAATGGAAATCACGCTGACCACCTTGAAGTCACGATCCGTGCAGTTAATCAGATCTTTTGTGCAGGGCGCTTCGCCAATCAGCATGCCGCCCTCGTCATATTTCTTGAGGATGGCGTTCAATTCGTCAATTTGCTGATTTACCGCGTCGGAAGAAATGACGTAAGACGAAGAGATCAGCATCATCTGATAGCGGTCGCCCTTAAGCAGGCTCGTTACGTCGCTCGGCAGAATCTCTTCAGGGATGCTGCTGCCCAGCAGACTGTCCAGCGACAGCACGTCCTGCACGCCATCCACCTGCTTAAACTCATCGGTCATTGCGATTACGTTTTTCTGAGAAACGTCGGAATCGATCAGAACCAGATGGTTGGTGGAAACGTCGAAGGTTTCGGAGAGTTTTTCATTGGCCTGTACGGACAGTAGATCGTCCGGCAGGCACGAACTCATGTCATAATAGACGTTTACGTTGCTGTAACCATAAAACGCCGGGATACACAACACGATGGCCAACACGCAAAGCACCTTGTAGTGCTTTACAATGAACCGGCTGATGTTTGCCACGCTCGGGAGGAGCGGCTTATGCGAGGTTTTCGTGATCAGGTTATCCATCATGCGGATGATGCACGGGAGCAGCGTCACTGTGCCCAGCACACCGAGGATAACGCCCTTGCTCATGACGATGCCAAGGTCACGCCCCAGCGTAAAGCTCATAAAGCATATGGCGACGAAGCCGGCAACCGTCGTCAGGCTGCTGCCGACAATCGAAGAGAACGTCTGCTTGATTGCGGCAGCCATCGCTTCATCACGGTCACTGCAAATCCCCTTTTGCTCCTTGTAGCTGTGCCAGAGGAAAATGGAGTAATCCAGCGTCACGGCCAGCTGAAGCACGGCGGCGACAGCCTTGGTGATGTAAGAGATTTCACCCATGAAGTAGTTGCTGCCCATATTCCAAAGGATGGAAACGCCGATGCAGCAAAGGAAGATCAGCGGTAGCAGGAACGAATCCATCGTCAGCATCAGCACAACGCAGCAAAGCGCAACGGCGATAGCGACATAAATGCCTTCCTGCTCTTCCACCAGCGCCTTGGTATCTGTAACCACGGCAGACAGGCCGGAAACGAAGCACTTTTCACCCGCAGCTTTGCGAATTTCGGTGATGGCTTCCATCGTGCCTTCTGCGGAAGAGGTATCGTCGAAGAAAACGGCAATAATGCGATCTTCTCCGTTTTCAAAGCGCTCGCGCAGGTCATCCGGCAAAATTTCGGACGGAATGGAACCGTTCAGCGCGGAAGCATATCCGATGACTGTATCAACATGAGGAATCTGGCGAATGGTTTCTTCCAGATCGGCTTGATCGACTTCGCTCAGTCCCTCGGTGATACAAAGCGAAAATGCGCCTTTGCCGAAATCCTCCATCAGGATGTTTTGTCCCTTGATGGTATCCAAATCTTCCGGCAGATAATACAGAAGGTCATATTTGACCCGAGTGGCCGCCATACCGAATAGAGATGGAATCATCAACGCCAGACAGATGATGACCACGACCACGCGGTGTTTGACCACCCACCTTGCAAATCGGTTCACAAGAGTTCCTCCTTTTTGAACTTGATTTGTTTATTGAACATCGTGTTGACTTTATCAACGCGTGATAGTATAATAGGATTGATGATGAAAATCAATAAACAGTTTTTCGAGGTCAGTCTAATCATTAGACAGAAAATGGAAAAACGGCTAAAAATGAACATAAATCAAAAAAGTGTTGAAAAAGAGGCGCTTACAGCATGAAAGAAATGAAAATCGAAAACGGATTGGAAAAGAAAGAGGATCGTCGGGTTCGACGCACAAAAAAGCTGCTTAATCAGGGACTAATTGAATTGATGCAGCAAAAGCAGGTAAAAGATATTACCGTGCGCGAGCTGGCCGAGCTGGTTGACGTCAATCGGGGTACATTCTACCTCTATTACCGGGACATATTTGATATGCTTGAACGGCTCGAAGAAGAGCTTTTCGAACAGCTCAATGAAGTGATTCTCTCACATAAGGGCGAGCCGGTTCTTACCCATGTTCGTCCCATGCTGACGGATGTGTTTCGTATTGTCGCTGAAAACAAAGAAATTTGCAGGGTTTTATTGAGCGATAACGGAGATATCAAATTTTTGCAGAAACTCAGCGATGTGATTCAGGAAAAGCTGCGTACGGAATGGCTCAACGGTTATGTGGATAATGAGACCGAGTTTGAATATCGCTATGCTTTTGGCGCGCTGGGCTTTGTCGGTCTGCTTAGAACATGGCTGCACCGGGATTGTGCGGAATCCGCCGAGAATATGGCGGTTTTAGCCGATTCTCTGATTCGTCAGGGCATTATGAACGGTATTCCGAATTTAAAATAAATAAAAGAAGCGAAGCCTGCTCAACTTGGAGTGGGTTTCGCTTCTTCTTTTGAAATAGAAAAAAACCGAAGTCTTTCAACTTCGGTTTCAAAACGTGGTGCACCTTCAGGGGCTCGAACCCTGGGCACCCTGATTAAGAGTCAGGAAGCCCGAAAAAGCGCCCGTCAATGAAGCAACGCGACGCGACGAATTTCGGCTTGTGCGGTTTCAACGGTGATGTGGCTGTACACCTGCAAGGTTAATTCTAGGCTGCTATGCCCCGCCAGATATTGCACCACGCGGGGGTTGATTCCGGCCAGAATCGCGCGGGTGACGTATGTGTGCCGGAGATCGTGCAGGCGGTAGCGGCGGGACAGGGACAGGCCGTCTTGAACGCGCGCCCAGCGGCGGTCAAGAGCTTCGGGCGCAACATCGACGCAGTAGGCCGACGGCGTGAGCCGGTAGAAGCGGCGCAGGATCGGAAGCAGCTCGGGCGCGATTGGGATATCGCGCACACCTGCGGCGGACTTCGGAGACGCTGCGACGAGCTCACCGCCGACACGGTGACGGATGCGGCGCACATGGAGCACATCGGCCACGAGGTCAACGTCTCCCCACCTCAGCCCGGTTATTTCGGCGCGGCGCAGACCGGCAAAAAGAGCCAGAGACAAAGCCAGATCGTCGGCAATTTCCGGCGCGGCGGCCAGATAGTCGGATTCGGTCAGGGCGCTGCCGGCTTCCGGTCGGTGCTTCGGGCGGTCTACCGCGTCCATTGGTGACCAGAGAAGCCGACGGGAGCGCACGGCGCGCCGGAACGTGGCGCGCAGAAGCGCGAAAACCGCCTGAGAAATGCGCTCACCTTTGGCCGCTGCGGCGTTGATGATGGCTTGACAGTCCTCCGGCGTAACAGCCTCTAGCGGCTGCGCGCCGATGATGGGCGCGATGTATACACGATACTGCCGGACGTACTCCTCACGGGTGCGGGGTTTGATATCCCGCTTGTAGGTGGATAGATACAGGTCGAACCAGTCTTGAAAATTCATGCCTTTTCCCCTTTGCTTTTGCAGATTCTCCCCCAATCCACTATGGCAAAATGGAACATGATACCCAGCGCGGAAGGGCCTTTCAAAGACCTTGACGTGATGGCCCGGTATTGCTTCGGGCTGCTGTACAACCGCTATCAGCTCTCAGAGCGTAAGCACAACGAGGGCGATAGCCGCTTCTTGGAAATCCGCACAGTTCGGTTGTGCGATGCCTTCCCCTATCGCCCGAGCATGCGGAACGACACAAGCGAAATAAGCATGGGCTATGCGTTTTGCATCTACACACAAGGCGACCTTGCGCGCGAGATGGGTTGCACAGACCGCACGGTGCGGCGGTGTCTGGAAGACCTGCGCCGCGCCGGGGTGATCGAAACCAAGCGCGAGGGCTATAACGGCGCGTTGCGCTTTTTCTTCCCTCCCGTGGTCTATGAGTATTTCGTGCGGGAAGAGCGGTTGAAAGAATACAAGGCTATTTTAGCAGGCCGCAAGGGGTAAGGGAATACAAGCGGAAAAATCTTCCGTGCGGAAAAATTTTCCGGGCGGTACGGAAATATTTTCCGGTCGGTGCGGAAAAATTTTCCGAACCGGTTCGGAAATATTTTCCGCCTAGTATACTTATAAAGCTTTCTTATAAGCATTACTACAAGGTTTCTTTATACCGCTGGTAGGCTTATATATGCAAGCTTGCTACCCGCGGGCGCGCGCGCGCACGCGAGGGGCTGGGGCTACGGGCGGCGAAAGGATGCGCTGCGGCGCTGATCAGCGCGCAAAGGCGCGGTTTTTCGCGCCCTATCGACAAGCAGCGTTTTTTCTGCTATGCTGGGCTGAGTGGCCGATATAGCCCGGGATAGTGGCAAAAGGGGCGGTTTTCCGCCCCCGCGGGTGTCGGCGCGATTTTGTGCGGTGATTTTTCACCGGGGAGGATGGGAACACATGTACACGACAAGGCCGCTTTTCAGCCGCCGCCCGGTGACAAGCTACCGGGAAATCATCAAGAGCAGGCTCAAGCACTGGCGCAAGCTGGCCAACATGTCGCAGGCGCAGGCCGCGAAGCTGGCCGGGGTTGCCCGCTCGACCTGGCAGACGTGGGAAGACCCAGCGCGCGGCGCGCTGCCGGATCTGGCCGCGCTGGCGGCGGTTGCGGACGGCTGCCGGATTGAGCCGGGGGCGGCGCTGGAATGGCTCACCGGGGGCGCGGATCGGCGCGCGCTTTGAACTTGTCTTTTGGGCGCTGATGGGCTATAATGGTCAAAGATGGTCAGATATGGCCATGAGCACGGGAGGAGGCGGGCGCAGTGCTGCACGAGCAGCTCACCGGGGCGACGCATGCCCGCGCGGCCACGCCGCCCAGCTTTCCGAGCTTTTACGAAATCGGCTTGATGATACTGGCCGACCAGTGCCCACCGGATGGCAAATTTTACATGTGCCGCATGGGGTGCGCGGGCGAGATCGACGACGTTTGCGCGGACTGCTGGCGGCACTACATGCACTTCGTCGCTTCGCGCGGCCAAAGCGACCCCTACCGCGCCGATCGACGGCGCGACGACCTTTGATAGCCCATTTTCGGTCATTGCTGGCCGTTTGGGATTGGTAATCCCCCAATATGCGCCCGCTTTCGGTCAGGGCGGGCGCTTTTGATGGCATTGCAGGCGGGGCTTATACCCTGCCGAACTCCCGCCGTTCGCATCGGCGGGTTTTTTGTACACAAAATTTTGTGTACAGGCGCGGG
>CAKTXH010000002.1 GCA_934630975.1 uncultured Clostridia bacterium
AGTTGTTCAAATACGAGCTGCATCGCAGCTTCACGCGCTATTGGACGTGCCATTCTTCATTTGCTCCGATCCGTTTTTTATTGGTTCAATAGGAGCCGCTTCTCAGTAGCGGCTGTTTTCGTCATGATGGAAAAACAGATAAATGCTTTCCACAAATTTCTTCTTATCCTTCACACCGCCGATAAATGCGCCGATCAGGCAGAAAAACGCAATCAGCAGCGCCGGCCCGACGCCGACCGTCAGGCAAAGCACCGCGAAAATCAGCCCAAGCGCCGCTCCGAAGAGCGTACAGGGCACCGTGCCCGGCGTGAGCATCTGGCTCATAAACGTTTTCAAATCCATCATGCCTGTTCACCCTGCTCCTGCTCAACTGTCTGCGGCTCATCGCTTTGTTCCGCTTCTTCCGCCGCGCCGTCAGCCTGCGTTTCAGGCGCTTCAGCGTTTTCGGCCTCGGTTTCCGCGTTCTGCGTCTCTTCCGCCGGTTCTTCCGACTTGCCTACGGGCAGCGGATCGGCGTCAAGGCCGAGCAGCGCCGTCGGGATGGCATACGGGGAAGCTTCCGTCTTTTCATCCGCCGGAATGGTGCTGTCCACAAAGACGCGCACTTCCTGCACCATCACGCCGGAGCAGGCTTCCAGATACTTTTTGATCTGCTTTTGCAGCGCGGAAATGGCCAGCGGCATGCTGATATCCGATTGCAGCGAGATATGCACATCCACGCGGATACTCTCCTCATCGCTGTACAGCGACGAGGTAACGACCTTCAATTCCGCGTGCTGGTTGAGGCACTTGTTCACCAGCGTTTCCAGCGCCTTGAGCGAAATGCGAACCATGCCGTTTTCGTTGCGCTGAATCGCGTAGTTGCTCGAGCGCTTCTTGCGGGACGGCAGAATCATCGCGAACAGCAGCAGGAACAGTAGTACAAACAGCGCCGCAATGCCCGCCATCGCCGCCTTGACGACAAACTTGCTCATGTCCACCGCGGTGATCCAGCCCGTGATCATATCAAAGGAGATTTTTCCGACAAGCAGCGCAACCACACCGGCGGCGCAGCCCAGCGCAATCAGCGCGCACAGCAGGATCAGAATTCGATCCCATACAGGATGTTTCAACCTGTGTTTCCTCCTTTACGGCAGTCGTTTTTTATTCCTGCTCGGAGGATTCTTCCTCCTGCTCGGTTTCTTCTTCGCCCGGTTCGTCAGCCGCCTCTTCCTTGGCGGCCTCCTGCTCCTGCGGCTGAGCCGGCGCTTCCTGCGCGGCCTTGCCTTCCTCCAGCGCGTGCTGCTCCTCTTCCTCTTCGAGGTTCAGCGCGATCTTCTGGCTCTGCTGAAGCTCTTCGTTTTCCTTTTCAAAGCTCACGCCGACCACGTGCAGATCCACCTTTTCCACATGCAGACCCGTCATGGATTCGATGGATTTGCGCACGTTCTCCTGCGCGCTGCGGCCAACCTTCTGAATGGGCATGCCGTAATCGACCGTCACGCTGACGTCAACGCTGACGTCCTCGCCGTTCATATCCACGCGCACGCCGCGCGGCACTTTGCCCTTGCCCAGCAGGCCGTTGTTGCCCGCGATGGCGGAGATGCCGTCCACTTCCGTGGTGGCCACGCTCACGATGGTGGAAATGACTTCATTGGCGTATGTGATCTGACCGTTATCCTGTTCACGGTCGATATCGACGTTCTGATTTTCGTTCATTTCAAAAACACCTCCCTATGGATATTCACTAGTATAGCAGATTTTTCGTCCGTGCACAATTCCAATTCGCTTATTTTTTGATCAGAATGATTTTTAGTTGCGCCGTTTCCATCCCGGATTGCCCGCTGATTGCGTTTAAAACCCGATTTCTGGCGTTTTCGTCCATGCCGAACGCCTGCGGCACCAGCAGCGTCATTCCCTGTACGCCGCAGACCGCAAGCGCTCCTTCCGCGCCCATCCCTTCCAAGATGGCCGTCGTCTGCGCTTCAAGCTCCATCCGGGCGGCAATCTGCGCCTTCTGCGCCAGCGCGTCCTCTTTCGCCGCCGAACCCGCCCCCGCGTCCGCGATCACCCCGTCAAGCAGCGCCAATTCTGCCTCGCGCTGTCCGTCAAGCCGCGCTTTGACCTGTGAAATCGAGCCGCCGCCAATCGCGTCGCCCTCCAATTCCGTCCGCGTCACGGGCAGGCTGACAACCGATTGCACGTTCTTCGTTCTCGCCGCGCCCGCATAGCCGCATACGCCCAGCAAAGCCAGCAGCAGCGCGCCGCAGAATACGCGCAGCGCCCCAACCGGGTGGCGGTAAATGGTTTTTTTGAAGCCCTTTCCATCCTTTTTGATCATCTTTTTCCTCCCGTCATGACACTTACGGCCGAATTCGGCAACCCCAGCAGCGCGCAAAGCGCCTGCTCGAGCTGCATGCGCACCAACGGATCATCCGCCCCTTGCGCTACTGCAATCGCGCCGCAGGGCACTTCGCCGCCTGTTTCGCTTTTCAAAAGTCCCGTTCCGCCCGCCTGCGTTTTTCGGGTCATGATCGTCACCTCCACGCGTCCCGCTCCCTCCACGCGGGATAAAACCTCCGACGCCTGCTTTTCAAGCCTGTCCATTCCGCTCGTCCCTTCCCGCAGGGCGCAATAGCTGATCATCAAAAACGCAAGGAGCAGCAGCAGAAGCACCTGCGACGTGAGCGCCGCCTTGATCCTTCTGAACCAATCCGCCACGCCGCAGCCTCCTTTCTATTTCATCATGCAATCCAGAATGGCTTCCACGCTCGTCGCCTGCGCCAGCGCCGCCCACAGGGTATATACGCCGTCCAGCGTCAGGTGCAGCATCAGCAGCCCGCCGATCATCCGCAGGCTTCCCTTCGCGTCGCTTTCGCCCAGCGCCATCTGGATAATTGCGGTCAGGGCGCAAAGCGTGCACAGCCGCGCCATCAGGGTCATCACGCGCCCCGCCTCCCCTCATCGCAGCAGCACCGTCAGGTTGCCGACCAGCAGCACCTGCACAATCAGCAGAAAATACATCGTTCCGACGCACAGCATCGTGATAAAAAACAGCACGACCGTTCTTGAAAAATCCCCAATGGCGCAGACAATATCGCCGTCCGCGACCGGCTCGAGCAGAGCCGCGCTCAGCCGCAGCATGAACACCACCGCCAGTGTGCGCAGAAGCGGGCCAAGCAGCGCGCCGACCAGCACGAGCACCGCTGCCACGCCCAGCGCGTTTTTGACAATCAGCGTACATCCCACCAGCGTATCCATCGTATCGGAAAACATGCCGCCGACAACCGGCACAAAGTTGTCCACCGCGTATTTGGCCGCGCGGATCGCCACGCCGTCGATGCTGGCGCTCGTCACGCCTTGCAGCGACATCGCCCCGAGGAACACCGTGAAGCTCACGCCCAGCAGCCAGCAGACCGCCCCGCGCAAAAGCTGCGCCATCCGGGTCAGGTGCGCCCGGTCGGATAGATGGTTCACCGCCGTCACCGCACAGGTGCACATCACCAGCCGCAGGATCACCTCCCGCGCCAGAAACACCATGCTCCCGGAGGCCGCCGCGACCATCGGGTGCAGAAACGCCGACGACGCGCTTCCGCCCAGCGCCGTGAGCAGGGTCAGCAGCATCGGCAGAAGCCTTTCCATGTGGCGCGTCATGGTCACGATGGTCTGCCGCGTATGCGACAGCTCGCCGAGCGTCACGACGATCACGGGCATCAGCACCAGCACAAAGCAGGCGCTCCTGCTCATGGCCGCAAGCGAATCCGATTGCGGCGCAAGCGTATGAATCAGCAGGCTGGCCAGCACAACCGGCAGCATGATGGAAAGCATCATCCGAAACAGCGCGCCGACCTCCTGCGTAAACACGCCGAGCACCGCCGTCAGCGCGTCGTCCGCCGACAGGCTTTCCCCGCCTGCGAGCGCGCGCACCGTCTGTTCAAGCGTTTGGCGTTCCGGCCAGCCGGGCACATCCAGCGTGATATCCTCAACCGCCGCAAAATTCACGCCGTCCATCACGCGCTCAATGCCCGCCGCAACCTGTTCGTTCGCATCCTTTGCCTCTTCCGCCGCAGCAGCCGTCGGAAGCAGCAGCGCAAGCAGAAAAAGCGCCGCAAGCCGTTTCATTGCAGCGCGCCGACCGCCATTTGCGTCAGCTTGAGAAAAATCGGGAGGGACACGCCCAGCAGCATCAGCCGCCCGCAAAGCTCCGCGCGGCAGGCAATCGACGGCGCATCCATATCCCGGCAGACCTGCGCGGCGAACTGCGTCATCAGCACAATGCCCATCGCCTTGAGCATCGTCTGCCCATATACCGCATCCAGCGATAATTCGGATAGAAAATCCCGAATCTGCGCCGCGTATTCGCCCACGGCGGGCAGCAGCATCGAAAGCGTCATCGCGCCGAACGCCACGCACAGCAGCGCCGCAGCGCCCGGGTTCATCTGCCGCAAAAGCATCGTCATCACCGCCGCAAGCAGACAGAAACCAATCAGCCGAACCATGATGCGCCTCCCTTAATACAAGCCGAAAATGCTTTTGACGTTGTTGAGCAGCTGCGCCACCAGATCCACCACCAGAAACATCACCACGACCAGCCCCGCTACCGAGGCCAGCACGGCGATATCTTCCCTGCCCGCCTTTTGCAACACCTGATTCACCGCGAAAATCAGAATACCGACGCCCGCAATCTGAAACAGCAGATCAATGTTCATCCCACGCCTCCCTTAGATCAGCATCAGAAACGCCGCCGCGCCGCCCGTCACGCCCAGCGTGCGAATCATCTGCGCCCGTCTGGCCGCATTCTGGCGAAGGCTCTCCTCCCGCTGGCGCAGGCGCTCGTCCGCGTCGGAAAGAATCCGAATTTGCTCGTCAAGCCCCGTTCGGCCAAGTTCGGCCAGCACCTGTTCAAACGCGCTTTTGTCCGTTTCGGCCAGCACGCCATAGCTGGGCGTTTTGCCCACCTCGCGCACAAAAAGTTCGATGAGCTGCGGGTTGGCGCTGTTTTCCATCCGTTCGCCGCATAGACGCAGCAGCCTTGTCAATTCCCTTTGCTCACGCGTCGCGCGCAAATCCATCCCTTTGAGCAGCGCCGCCAGCGGCAGCCGCTCATAGCGAATCACGTCGTTCATCCGCAGGATGCAGCGCCGCATCGCCTGAATCCAGCGAACGCGCCGCATTTCGCCGTCTGCCGCCGCAAAGCCGATTGCGCTAAGCGAAATCATCGCCATTACCGCCGTATCCCACATCTGTCCCTTCTCCCTTCTAAAGCGGCTTTCCTTCCGCGTCATATGCCGCCGCAAGCCGCCCGTGGCGCCCGAGCAGCAGATACCGCTCAAACACGGCCGCATCGTACAGCCTTTTTAAGACCGGGCGGCGAAGAACGTCCTCCCAGGTTCCGGCATGCGCGCTGGCCATCAGGCCGATTCCGCATCTTGCCGCGTTCTCAAGCGCCTGCGCATCCCGCTCATTGCCGATTTCGTCGCAAAGCATTGCCTGCGGCGCCATTGCGCGCAAAAGCATCTCCATCGCCGTCGCCTTGTCCACGCCGCGCATCACGTCCAGGCCCATTTCCGCCGTTCCCGTCGGAAAAAGCTCCTCCCGCTCGTCGCAGACCGCCACCCGGAACCCCATACCCGCCAGCCTTTTCGCCGCGTCGCGCAGAACCGTCGTCTTGCCGCATCCCGGCGGGCCGAAAAGCAGCGCCCGCCGAATTCTTCCGTTCTCCTCTGCGACATGCGGCAAAACGCTTTCGCTCGCCCCCGGAACGTCTCTGGCTATGCGGATACACACGGACGTCGGCGACGAAAGCCGCCTGTTTCCATGTTCATCCCGCGTCACGCGTCCGCACACGCCCGCGCGGCAGCCGTTTTCCAGCGGAATATATCCCTGCGCCAGCTGCGTTTCATAGGCATAGCGCGAATAGCCGCAGAGCGCCGTCACCAGCTCGTCCACATCCTGCGGCGAAAAAACGACGTCCTGCGCTTCGCTCTGCCCGTCAAATACGAAGCAGGCGTTCTGCCCGGCGTAAAACCGCATCTCCTCCAGCCGCCGCGCCTGCTTTATCGGCAGATCCAGCAGGCATTTCGCCGCCTTGGGCGACATGCGCGCGGCCAGCGCCCGCCGTTCCTCCTCCAGCGGCCCACCCCCCTTATCGACGCAAAAAACGCAGAGGTTTCGTTCCTCTGCGTTCATCTTATGTCGGGTATACGGATTTTAGCCCACTTCAACAACTTCCGTGCCTTCGATAGCGGCGGCAATCAAGGCTTCGCTGTCCAGCGCCTCCTCGGCTTTTTCAATCAGCGCGATGCGCGGGTGCGTCGCCGGATGCTTCGGGGTAAAGACCGTACAGCAATCCTCATACGGCAGGGAGGAGGTTTCAAACGTGCCGATCTTCTGCGCGCGCTCGATAATTTCGCTCTTATCCATGCCGATAGCCGGACGGAAAACCGGCATATCGACCACCGCATCCGTGCAGCCGAGCGCCTCCATCGTCTGGCTGGCAACCTGGCCGATGGATTCGCCGGTGATCAGCGCCTGCGCGCCGTCCTGACGGGCGATGATCTCGGCGATGCGCATCATGTAGCGGCGCATGATGAGCGTCGTATAGTTCTCCGGGCACTTGGCGTGAATCTGCATTTGAATCTCGGTAAACGGCACGACATGCACGCGCATCCTGCCGCAGTATTCGCTCAGCAGCCGCGCCAGTTCGAGCACCTTTTCCCGCGCGCGCTCGCTGGTATACGGGAAGGAATGATAGTGCACACAGCAAAGCTCCACGCCGCGCTTGGCGATCATGAAACCCGCTACCGGGCTGTCGATGCCGCCGGAGAGCAACAGGCACGCCTTGCCGTTGGTGCCCATCGGCATGCCCTCCACGGCGGGGATGCGCTTTACGGACAGATACGCGTGGTCGCGGATCTCGATCATCATCGTGTGATCCGGGTTGTTGACGTCCACGGTCAACTGCGGCACATGGTCGAGGATGTAGCCGCCCGCCTCGCGCATAATCGCCGGAGAATCGAGCGGATAGCGCTTATCGGAACGGCGCGCCAGCACTTTGAACGTGCCGGAAAGCGGCTCCATCATCTTGGCCGCCTGCTCGCAGATCGCCTCGAAATTCTCCTTATCCATTTCAATGGCCGGGCTGACGGAATGAACGCCGAACACGCGCGTCACACGGCGGATACATTCGTCCATATCCGTAAAATCGGATACATAGAAGCGTCCTTCGCTCATCCAGACGCGGCCATTCACCGGGCGCACGGCCTGACGGATGTGATCCATCAGCTTTTTCATAAAGAACGGGCGGTTCTGCCCCTTCAAAAACACCTCGCCGAAGCGAACCAACAGGATTTCTCTCACCGTTTTATCTCCTTTTAAACTGGCGAAGCATGCGATAAAGCGCCAGCATGTGCCGCGCCGCCTCGTCCATTTCGTCCATCGTGTTCATTGCGCCCAGGCTCACGCGAACCGTTCCGTCCGCCTGCGCCTGAGACAGCCCCATCGCGCGCAGCGTCGGGCTGACCTTTTGCTTATGGGAAGCGCAGGCCGATCCCGTGGAAACCAACACGCCCTCGCCTTCCAACGCGTTTCGCATCACTTCGCCGCGCACACCGTCAAAGGACAGGCTGAGGATGTGCGGCGCGCTGTCCGCATCTCCCGGTTTCGGGCCGTTGAGGCGGATGCCTTCCTCCTGCGAAAGCACCGCCCACAGGTGCGTTTTCATCGCGCGCATCCGCTCCACGGCCTCTTTATCCGCCGCGAAGGTTTTCACGGCCTCGCCCAGCCCCAGAATGGCCGGGGAATTATACGTGCCGGAGCGCAGGCCCTTTTCCTGCCCGCCGCCCGTGATCTGCGGAATCAGCCGAATTCCCGGCCGCACCGCCAGCACGCCGATCCCCTTCGGGCCGTGAATCTTGTGTCCGCTCAGCGCGTACAAATCCACGCCCATGCGCTCCATGTGCATCGGCACGCGCATGAAGCCCTGTACGCCGTCCACGTGGATCCGCACGTTCGGATTCTTTCTGCGCGCCAGCTTGGCCAGCTCCTCCACCGGCTGAATCGCGCCGGTTTCGTTGCTCACCTGCATGCAGCTCACCAGCGCCGTATGCTCGTCGATCACCGTCTCGCAGGCGGCCAGATCGACCACGCCGCGCGCGTCAATCGGCAGCACGCGCACGGTATGCCCCATCTGTTCTACGCGGTGGATGGTTTCCGCCACCGCCGGGTGCTCAATCGCGCTGCAAACAAAATTCGCGCTCTGGCGCAGCGTCGCCGCCACGCCGAGAATCGCAAGATTGTCGCTTTCCGTGCCGCCGCCGGTGAAAATCACGCCGTTTTCCTGAATTCCAAGCTGCGCGGCAATCGCCCTGCGGCAATCGCGCATCGCCCGATCCACATCGACGGCGGGCTTGTACGCCGCGGAGGCGTTAAAATAGTTTTCGCGCATGCAGCGATCCATCGCGTCGATCACGCTGTCAAACGGGCGCGTCGTCGCGCTGTTATCCAAATAAATCATGGTTTCTCCCCTCGGAAAGAAAGCTCCGAACGCTCGCGCGCCGGAGAAATCGCTCAGCCCTGATAAACGCCGACGGGCAGATAGCGGCAGATCATTTCCACCATTTCCTCGCTCGGCTCGATGATGATCATGTGCTTTTTGCTTTCCTTGACATAATAGAAATAGAACAGGTTGCCGTCGCGGTTGGAAAACCAGTTCTTCTTTTCCACGTCCTTCATTGCCAGAAAGCGGCGGAAGCTGTCCCCGGCCACATGGCCGCAGGCGGAAACGTTCTTGACGTTCATGCTGCCCAATTCCTTGCGCTTGGCCTGACGATAAACCTTCGCAAAATCCAGCGAACCGTTGGTGAACGTGTATTCGTATTCCACCTTGAGGTTATCCTTGAGGAAAAACAGCAGCACGGCGCAGGCAGCCGCCATCAGCGCTGTGATGAGCGTCACCACGCTGAACTGCACCATCACCACTTGCAGCATCATCAGCGCATACGCGCCGAAGAGCACGACAACCACCCAGCAGAGCGCATAGAGCACATTGGCCAGCCCTTTGGAATGTGGGCTGACAATGTCCTCCTTAAAATTATCCATCATAAACGCAAGACCTCCGAATCTTTTGCTTTTTATTATAGCACCAAACGCGCCGATACTTCAACCCCCACAAAGGAATCGTTTCCGCTTCGTGCGGAAAAAAGAGGATTTCCGCACACTGACCGCGAATTAAAAATTGTTTAACCGTTTTTTCTGTTCTCAATCGAACCCATTTTCGGAGGTTTTGCATCAATGAAATGCCCCAAATGCGGCGCATGGAACGCAGCTTATCTGCCCAAATGTACCCAATGCGGCGCGCCGCTCCCGAAAGCCGAGGACGGCCCCGCCGCGTGGGAGGAATCCCTGCACAAGAAAAAACCGTCGCTCGAAGTGACGACGTTTGATGAAAAAGACGAATTAAACGCAGCCCAGCCAGACGCGCAGGCGGAAAACGCTGGCTTTGATCCGGAAGACCTTGACCGCGCGCAGCTGACCGACGAGCTGGAAGATTTGAAAAAGCGCCGGGAGGACGGCAAAAAACGCATCCGCCAGATGCGCCAGCAGGCCGACCACATCCGCCGCTCCCTTCAGGAGGCGCAGATTGTCCGCCCCATGCCCGAGGCCGACGACCTTTCCGCCGGATACAGCGGGGACAGCGCGGCCATCCGCCGCCGTCAGCAGCAAAAGCAGGCTGCCTACACCCAGTCGGAGACGGAGGATGCGCCGCCCGAGGATGAATACGGCTACTTCGGCAACCCCGCGCACGAGCACCCGCTGGCCTATGACGACGACGACCCGCATGCGCCGATCTATTACGACGGCTACACGCCCGATCCCGGCGATCAGGGCGCGCTGACGGATGACGAATATATGCCCCGGCGTGTGCAGACGCGCCCGACTTACACGGAGCAGGATACGCGCAGCCCAGGCCAGCGCAGAAGAAGCCCGCTTCGCATCATTCTGACCATCCTGCTTCTGCTGCTCGGCTGCGGCGCGATGGGCGTGGGCGGCGTACTGATTGCGCGTCATTTCGTGCTCTCGCAGGGCATGCAGGTGCGCAACGACAACGAAACCCGCGTTGAACTGACCGCCACCACTGTGGACGATCACCCCGCGCACACCATCACCATCTATGGCCGCGAAAACGCCACCGTCTACCTGCGGGAGATGCAGACCTCCTACGTCATCGCCGACGGCAAGGTTTCCATCACCGTGCCGGATTATATGTGGTACGACACCGAATCTTCCACCTATGCGACGGCGGTGGAAACCGATACGATGGATATTTCCATCACGCCCTACATCCGCTATTCGCAGGAGGGCGACCAGTACCAGCTCGACCCGATTGAATACACCATCGACGTGCCGCTCTCGCCGATTCGGCTTGTAAAGCCTGCGACGGTGCGCGCGGAGGTCGGCGTTTCGATCTACGAAGTGCAGATCAACGTGGAAAAAGGTTCCACCGTCATCATCGACGGCACGAACGTCTCCACTCTGATTCGCGAAACGGGCAACGTTTCCAAGAACGTGCAGGTTCTGCCCGTCGGCGATAACACGATTTCCATCTCCGTCAAGAGCAAATACTGCCGCGAAAACAAGATGGAAGTTACGCTCTACCGCGCCGAGCAGGAAATCCCGCTTGAGCTGGACGCCACCGTGCTCGTGGAATGGAACTACGAACCGATTTCCGCCGAGAAATACGCCGCCGCCACGGATGAGGAAAAAGCCGCCATGCATATTCCCTCCATCAGCGGCACGACGCTTCCCGGGGCGACCATCACCGTCGATTTCCCGCACCGCAATCTGGAAGTCGATCCGGCCACGGGGCGCTTCAGCTTCATCCCGCTGTTCTCCCAGCTGGGCAACAACGACGTGGTGATTCGCGCCTCCTACGAGGGCAGAGCCGACTCCGTGATCACCCACACCGTGTATTACATGCCCAACGCCGATATCTACACCCGCCGCGCATGGGATCTGGACGCGCAGTATACCGATCTGGTGAATTACATCACCATGCGCAAGGGCACGATCTACATGGGCACGGGCACGATCACCCGCATCGTCAGCACCACCCCGCAGATGGCCATCATGAACATCGGCACGGACAACTTTGAAAAGCTGGTCATGCTGGAAAACAGTTCCAAGACGACATGGACGGTCGGCACCAAATACCGCATTTACGGCGAGGCCTACGGCCTGTACGATACCATGCCGCGCCTGACCGTGCGATACACCTATCTGGTCGAATAAAAACAAATCCTCCTCTGGCAGCCGCCGGGGAGGATTTTTGCTTATTTGAACCAGTTCATCAATACGCTGGCCGCCGCTTTCATGCCCGCGCAGAGCGAGGAAGGCTCAATCCATTCCTCCCGCGTGTGCGCGCCGCCGCCGCGGTACATGCCGAAGCACGCCGACGGAACGCCCAGCGAAAGCGGAATGTTGCAATCCGTCGAGCCGATGCTGATGGGCTTTTTCCCGCCGCCGACATAGCGCTCCAGCGCGGCGCAGCATGCCGTTTCCAGCGCTTTTTGCGCCGCCAGATCGGAAGCCGCGCCGCACGGGCGTTCGCCAAGCAGCTTGAGCGTCACCTCCGCATCGGGCAGCGCGTTTTCCCGGAGGATGACGTTCAGCTTTTCCTTCATGGCGGCCAGACTCTTCGCGTCGCTCGAGCGGTATTCATACAGCATTTCCGCATGCTGCGCGATGGCGTTGATCGACGTGCCGCCGGAAATCACCCCGACGTTGTACGTCGTCACGCTTCCCGGAGTGCGCAGCGGATGCTGGCGATACAGCGCGCAGGTCAGGCGGCTGAGCACTTCAATTGCGTTCCTCGCGCCGAAATCCGCAAAGCTGTGCCCGCCGCGCGTCTGCGCCGTGATTTGGTAGCGCGCAGAGCCGACCGCGCGGGCGCACACATGCGTCGATTGGTCGTCCAGCGAAAGAAACGCCTTGACGCGCGGCGCGAAATCGCGCATAATGGCTTTGCAGCCTTTGAGGTTGCCCAGCCCTTCCTCGCAGCTGTTGCAGACGAACAACACGCCGCAGTTCGGGCGAAAGCCGAGCCGATGCAGCCTGTCCATCATAATCAGCATCCCCGCGACGTTGGCCGTGTCGTCCCCCACGCCGGGGCAATACAGCCGCCCGCCTTCCTCGCGCATCGGCATCGGTTCAAGATCGGGAAACACCGTGTCGGTGTGCGCCATCACGACGACCATCTCTTCGCTTTGCTCCAATCCCCAGCCGCACCGCACGTTTTTTGCATCGTCGATTCCAGCCGGAAGACCGCGTTCTTCCAGCCAATTTCTGATAAAGGCCGCGCGCCTCTCTTCCTGATGGCTCGGCGCGGGAATCCGGCACAGCGCTTTGATCAATTCAAGGGTTTCGCCCTGCGCCGCCTCGATTTCGCGCTCCAGCCCGGCGCTGAGCAGATGCATTTCCATGCGCGTTCCCCCTTTTGCTTTTTCTGTTATGAATTCGGACATGCGCCCCGTTTTTCCTGCCGAGGCGCGTCTTTTTCGGAGGCTCTTTCATGGATGAACAACTCGAAGCCAACATGCGCTTTCTGTGCGACGAAAGCCGCATGCTCACCGGCGTCACCGTCGCTTACGGCACGCCGATTCACAGCGAATGGGCGCAGTATGGCCGCGCGCAGGAATTGACGCTCGCGGAAAACGGTTTTCTGCCCGCCGTCCGCCCGCTCGATCCCGATACGATTTATGATCTCGCGTCGCTGACCAAGCTGTTTACCGCTGTCGTCACGCTGGCGCTCGTGGAAAGCGGTCGCCTGTCGCTGGATGAATTCGTCGGGCAGATCGACCCGCGCTTTACTCGCCTTCGAAATGTGACGGTGGGCGACGTGCTCGGCTTCCGCGTCAGCCTGCAAACGCCGGGCCGCGTGGATACCGCCCCGACGCGCGAAGAGGGGCTGAACCGCCTGTTCGCCATGACCGTCTGCCCCACGCCCGCCGTCCGCGTCTATTCGGATATGAACGCGATGGTGATCAAATACATCGTCGAGGCCAAGACCGGCCTGAGCCTGTTTGAAGCCATTCAAACGTGGATTCTCTCGCCTGCGGGCATGCCGGAGACCTTCGCGGCCGTGCCGGAGGCGCTGCGCGAACGCTGCGTCTGCTATAACTACGAGCATCGCATCGAGGGCGAACGCCGGATTCTGCGCACCGATGTGCCCTGCGGTATGCCGCACGATCCGAAAGCCCTGCTTTTGAGCGACGGCGGACGCGATCTCTGCGGCCACGCGGGTCTGTTTTCCACCCGAAAGGATATGGTTCGCTTTGCGCAGGCGCTGCTTTCCGGCGAATTGCTCCGGCGCGAAACACTCTGCGAAATCGGCGTGAATCGAACGGGTTTTTCGCATGGCGACGGCACGTATCGTCAATATCTGGGCTATCTCTGCTTTGCCAAGCATCCGCTGCAACGGCTCAGCGAAGTGCCGCACTGGATGGGCGGACGCGCCATTGGTCTGAGCGGTTTCACAGGCAACCACCTCTCCATCGACCCGGACACGGGGCGCTTCGTGCTGTTCCTCGGCAACCGCTGTCACGGGCGCGTATCGCACATCGTCCCGCCGGAAGGGATGGATTTATCCGCCTACGGGCTTGACGCGCGCGGCGTCGGGCTGATCAAATGGGACGACGGGCGACTCGTCCCTTCTTCCGCAAAATACGTCTATTTCAAAGACGACATGCTGCATACGCCGATTGAAAGCCGCATGCGCGCGCTGGGGTGGCTGTAAAATAAAGAACGCCGCTTTTCTCCGTTTTTTTCGGAGAAAAGCGGCATTTTTATATTCTGCTTGCCTTTATTCAATCTTTGAAATTCAGCCCGGCAAAGTCGAGCGTCGCGAAATAATCGGCGGGCGTTTCGGCGCGGCGGATCATCTGCACGCTGCCATCCTCATGCAGGAGAAGCTCCGCACTGCGCAGCTTGCCGTTGTAATTATAGCCCATCGAGAAGCCGTGCGCGCCCGTATCGTGGATATAGAGCAAATCGCCCATGTCAATCTTCGGCAAACGGCGGTCGATGGCAAATTTATCGTTGTTTTCGCACAGGCTGCCCACCACGTCGTACACATGGTCGCAGGGCGCATCCTCCTTGCCCAGCACGGTGATATGGTGATACGCGCCATACATGGCCGGGCGCATCAGGTTGCAGGCGCACGCGTCCACGCCGATGTATTCCTTATACGTATGCTTTTCATGGCAGGCCGTCGTCACCAGCGCGCCGTTCGGCCCGAGCATGAAGCGGCCAAGCTCGGTAAAAATCGCCACGTCTCCCATGCCGGCGGGCACAAGCACCTCTTCATACGCCTTGCGCACCCCTTCGCCAATGGCCGCGATATCGTTAGCGGGATCTTCCGGGCGATACGGGATGCCCACGCCGCCGGAGAGGTTGATGAACGCGATATCCGCGCCGGTTTCGCGGTGCAGCTCCACCGCCGTGGTGAAAAGAATCTTCGCCAGCGTCGGATAGTAGGCGTTGGTCAGCGTGTTGGAAGCGAGGAACGCATGCAGGCCAAAGCGCTTTGCGCCTTTCTGCATCAAAACCCGATACGCCTGCGTGAGCTGCTCGCGCGTCATGCCGTATTTCGCATCTTTCGGCTGATCCATGATGTGATTGCCGATGGAGAATTCTCCGCCCGGGTTATAGCGGCAGCAGACCGTTTTCGGGACGCCGCAGGCCTGTTCCAGCGTGTCAATCAGCGTGAAATCATCCAGATTGATGATCGCGCCTTGACGATAGGCGCGCGCAAACTCGCGGCTCTGCGTCTCGTTGGAGGAGAACATGATCTCGTGCCCCGCGAAGCCGGACGCGCCGCTGAGCATCAGCTCCGTTTCCGAAGAGCAATCCACCCCGCATCCTTCTTCATGCAGAATTTTGAGGATGAACGGATTCGGCGTGGCCTTCACCGCGAAATACTCCTTAAAACCGGGATTCCACGCGAACGCCGCTTTCAGCGCGCGCGCGGTGCGGCGGATGCCCGCCTCGTCATAAATATGGAAAGGCGTCGGATAGGTCTTGACGATCTCCCGCGCCTGATCAAGCGTCAAAAACGGCTTTTTGCTGTTCATACGATTCTCTTTCCCCGCGCATGGCGGCCTTTGGTCGGATGCGTTTACTATACATGCATCCCCCGCCGGTTGTCAAGAGTCATTCGTAAAAAATGATGGATCTGCATGGGTGAATATGTCAAAAAGAGGATATGCATCCGCGCATATCCTCATTCTTGCAGGTTCAACTCCGTTTTGAATCAAAAAACACATCCAGCGCCCGCCGACACGCCTCTTCCATCAGGCCGCCCGAGCAGGGCGTAACGCGGCCAAACGCCGCATCCTCCGGCAGGTTGTAAAGGCTGCCCGCGCAGCCGCAGCGCGGATCGTAAGCCCCGAAAAGAACCTCGTCCACATCGGCCATCACAATCGCGCCCGCGCACATTGGGCACGGCTCCAGCGTCACCACCAGCGTACAGCCCGTGAGCCTTCTCCGCCCCAGCGCTGCCGCCGCGCGGCGAAGCGCAAGCACTTCGGCGTGCGCCGTCGGGTCGCCGCTCGTCTCCCGCTCGTTTCTCGCCCGCGCGATGACGTTTCCTTCATAGAGGATCACCGCGCCGACCGGCACTTCGCCCGCAAGCTGCGCCTCTTTCGCCAGCAGCAGCGCCTCGCGCATCGCATCCTGGCGGGTCATCCGCGATCCCTTCCTCTAAAGAAGAGCGCAACCGTACCGGGGCCGGAGTGGCTGCCGATGACCGGCCCGACCGCACTGAGGATGATTCGCTGCGGATCACAGCCGAATTCCTTCACCAGCGTCTCCTTGACCACCATCGCGTCCTTTTCGCAGTCGCCGTGGCTGATGAAAACCATCTGGTCTTTATCCGCGCCCAGCTCGCCGAATTTCATCGCAATCGCGCGAAGCGCCTGCATGCGGCCACGAACCTTGCTTCTGGCAATCAGCCGCCCTTCGCTGTCCACGTGCAGCACGGGCTTGATTTTGAGCATTGTGCCAAAAAAAGCCGCCGACGGCGAACAGCGGCCGCCGCGCTTGAGGAAATGCAGATCATCCACCGTGAACCAATGCGCATAGCTCTGCAAATGCGCTCTGGTGTAGGCGGCGTTTTCTTCGATGGGCATGCCCGCGTCGCGGCGCGCAACCGCATCGTAGACCGCCATGCCTTCGCCCGCGCTGGCTGCCAGCGTATCCACCAGCTCGATCACCGCGTCGGGGTATTCCTCATGCACCATATCCCGCGCCATGCACGCGGAAGCATACGTGCCGGAGAGCGCGGAGGAAAACAGCAGACCGAGCACCGCTTCCCCTTTTTCGGCATGCGCCTTAAACGCCTCGGCGAAATCGCCCGGCGAAACCTGCGACGTGGTGCACGTCTCTCCCGCGCGCAGACGATTGTAAAACGCGGAACAGCGCTGCGCGTCATCGAACGGCTGAACGCTTGTCACGCCGGATATGGTATATGAAAGAGGAAGCACCTCGAAACGATCAAATTTTGCGGCCACCTCTGCGTTTAAATCAGAGCACGAATCCGTAAGAATGGTGTACATACTGATCCTTTCCCGGTTTGCATTGACCGATGTTTTTTCTTTGTTTTCTTTGTTCTTTTCGATTCGTTCGGCCGGTTTTCCTGCTTTTCTATGAAAGACGTTCATTTTTTATCAGAATCTGTATACACAGCCCCTGTCCCTGCGCATGCATGCTGACGCAGGCAGGAATTCCCTGCGCATTGAGCGCATCGCCCAGCCGCTGCGCCTCCTCCGCCGCGCGCCGGACGGCGCGCCGTTTGCCGCCCTCCTGCCTGTCTTCCGGCCTGCCAAGCAGCCGCCGCGCCTGCCCGGTCGTCAAGCCGCGCTGAGCGATGATCTCCGCTGCTTCCACCCTTCTGGCCTTGGGCTGTATGGTTTTCAAAAACTCTGCCTGTTCCAGCGAAAGGCCGCCGCGTTCAATCGCCGCGCGCGTCTCCTCATCCAATTCGAGCATCGCCAGCCGCCGCCGGATTTCGCCTTCCGGGATGCAGCATTTTTCCGCAGCGCCCGCCCGGCTCAAAAGCCGCGCTTCCTCCAGAAAAGAAACGTTTCGGCGGGTAAAGTGCTCTTCCAGAAAGCAGGCGGCAGCCTCCGGCTTATCTCCCGGGATGTTCACCGCGTCGATTTCGTCAAGCCCCAGCATCCGGCAGGCCGCCAGCCGCCGCGCGCCGCACACCAGCATATAGCGGCCATTTTCGCGATTTTCCTGCACCACGACGGGCTGAAGCATGCCGTGACGGGCGATGGACTGCGCCAGCACCGGCAGCGTTTCATCCTCCCGAAGGCGCGGCTGAACCATGCCGCCGTATATATCGGCCGTATGCAGACGCATAAACTGCGCGCCTTTTTCCTTCGGATTCACAGCCTGTCTGCGCTTCAAAAGCCCTTCCCCCTCGCTTGTCCTCTGTCAGGGAGTATATGCGGCGGGAAGCGCGTTTGATGATGGCGCATCCAGATAAGTTTGCGCCGTAATTCCGCGCTCGGAGAGCCAAAGGGTGATGCACCCGCTTTCGTCCGTTCTGTACACCGTCGCGCCGACCGAATCCAGCGCCTCGAGCACGCGCTCGGTCGGGTGACCGTACCGATTGTTTGCGCCGACGCTGATGAGGGCGATTTCCGGCGTGGTTTTTTGCAAAAATTCGTCGCTGGTTGCGTATTTGCTGCCATGATGCGCGACCTTGAGGATATCGCAGTCCGGCGGCGCCTCCATCTCGCTTGTAATCGGCAAATCGCCTGTCATCAAAATTTTCGCGCCCATAGACTGCGTGTACAGCACCAACGAACGCTCGTTGTCGCCCTCTAATTCCTTTCGCGGCGACAGCACGTCAAATGTAAAATCGCCCGAATCAATCTTCGCTCCGGCGGACGCGGTTTCAATCGAAATCCTCTTCTCGTTGGCCAAACGAAGCGCCTCCTGCACCGTCAAAGACGCATCGCGCGCCTGCACGCCCGACGGAATGATGATCCGCCCAACCTCAATTTCTGAAGTCAGCAGCGTACCCAGCGCCCCGGCGTGATCCTCATCCAGATGGGACAAAATCAGTGTATCGACGTACAGCCCTTCGTGCCGCAGGTAACGCAGCACGTCATAGCTGCTCGCCGGGCCGACGTCTACCAGCGTCGCCTGCCGCCCATGCCGAAGAACCGCCGCGTCGCCCTGCCCCACGTCGAGCTGAACATAGCGCGCGTCGAGCGTCAGCCGGGGCAGATAGCTGACCAGAAGCACGCCGAGCGCCGCCGCCAACGCCCTTTTCCTGCCCCGGCCAAAGCGGATGCGGCTGCTGCACAGCATCATCGCAGCAATCGCCACAGCCAGCGTCCATCCATACGGCGCAGGCAGGCGGCAGATTTTGATATTCAGCCCCGCGACGGCCAGAATCAGGTTTTGTGCCGCGCCCGCAGCCGTTCCAACCGCCGTACCGAATAACCGACCGACGGTCGGCAGGCAAGCTCCGAGCGCCATGCAGCCCATTCCGCCCAGCATCAAAAGCGCCATCAGGCCGCCTGCAAAGCCGTTCACCAGCAAAGCGAGCAGCGGCACATAGCCGTAAAAGAGAAGCTGAATCGGCAAAGCGGCCAACTGCGCGCTGAAACTGATCGCCAGTCCTTCTGCCGCATGCGGATGGCGGCGCATCCACGGAACGCGTCGATTCAGCCATGACGAGCACGCGCCGCCGAGCAGTAAAATACCCAGCAGCACGAAGAACGAAAACTGAAACGCCGCATCCAGCGGCCATGTTGGGCGAATCAGCGCCATGATCCACGCTGCGGTGGCCAACGCGGTCAGCGGCTCGTACCGTCTGCCTCGGCATTTTGCCAGCCCGCGAAGCGTCGCCATGATCAACGCACGGACTGTTCCAGCCGCCGCGCCCGTCAGGCCCGTATAGAAACACAGACTGACGGTCTGTAAGGCAAAGCGCGTCCACCGGCCAAACGGCAGGCGGCCGAGCAGTTTTTCAAGCATCAGCGCGATCAGGGATAAGTGCATGCCGGAAACCGTCAGCAGGTGCACAATACCGGTCAGGCGCATCGCCGTCACCAGATCGTCGTCGAGGTTTTCCCGACTGCCCAGCAGCACCGCCTGAAACAGCGGAGCCTGCCCGCCAAACACCGTCTCTGCAAGCAGCATCAGCTTCTTTTGCGCGCATCGAAACCATTCGCGAAGGGAAAACCTGCCGCCGCCCTCAGCCGTCCAGCCGGGCAGCAGATAGCCGGAAAGTTCGTAATTCTGCGCCAACGCGCGAATCCGTCCGTTGCTCCCGCCCGGATTGCGCGGTTCATTCGGCGCAAACAGTCTGCCCGTTCCCTGTACGCGCTGACCGACCTCAACCGGCGCGGTCTCGCCGTCCTCCGTCATCAGCGTAACCAGTACGCGATGCGAATACGTTTCGCCGTCGCAGACCACGTTTTTCAGCCAAACGCGGTTTTCCCTTTGAATCGCGTCGATTTCGCCGACAATCGCCGCCTTTGATCTGCTCGGCGCATCGCGAACGGCCAGCACCGAAGCCGTTACGCCGTTGCCCAGCAGGAAAAGCACCAGCGCCGCACAAAAAAGCGCGCTTTTCCACCGTCTCAGCCGGAAAAGGCCAAGAACCGCCGAAAAAGCGCACAGAAACCCAATCCAAACCGCGGGAAACGCCGCAATCTGCGCCAGATAAACGCCCGCCAGATAGGCGCAGGCGAGCACAGCCAGACGACGGCGAACCGGAAGCAGAATCACGTGCCTGCGTTCGTCCATCAGCCATGCCCCGCTTTGCTTTGGTATGACGGGCACAAAATGCCCGTGTTTTTATTGTAACCCAGCCTCCGCGTCTTTTGACATATCGCGTTTAGAGGCATCCATCCCATTTGGATTCAATTCGTTTAATTATCCGCGTTCTGCAAGGCGATGCAGCGCTTGAGCCATCTGCCGCGCAGGTAATACACTACGAACATGCCCGAGGTCACAATCCACGTGATCGGATAGCTGAGCAGCAGCACCTTAAGCTCGTGATGCGCCGAAACAACCACCGTCACCCAGAACACGCGCAGCAGGCAGACGCCCGTGAGCGTCATGATCGTCGGAATCAGCGAATCGCCCGCGCCGCGCATCGCGCCGGAGAGGATTTCAATGAAGATATAGGTGATATAGGTCGGCACAATCAGGCGCACGATGGACAGGCCAATTTCGATGACCTGCGCGTCGTCGCTGAACAGGCCGAGCAGCGGTTCAGCAACAATCATCAGCACTGCGCTGAGCGCAATCGTCGCCGCCGCGGAAATGCCAAGGCAAACGTTGATGCTCTTTTTCATGCGGTCATAGAGCCGCGCGCCGAAATTCTGGCCGACAAAGGTGGTAATCGCAACGCCGAACGCGTTGATGACCATCCAGTACATGCCGTCCACCTTGCCGTAAGCGGTGTACGCCGCCATAACGTCCGTGCCAAAGCCGTTGACGCTCGCCTGAATGATGATGTTGGAGAGCGAATACATCACGGACTGCAAACCGGCGGGCAGGCCGATACGGACAATCCGCGCCAGCATATCGCCGTAGAAACGGATTTTTTTGAGCTGCACACGATAGACCTGCGGCGAACGGCACAGCGTCACCATGACCAGCACGGCGCTGACCACCTGGCTGAGCACCGTCGCCGCCGCCGCGCCCGCAACGCCCAGATTAAGGCCGATGACCAGCACGACGTCCAGCACGATATTCGTCATGGTTGCGCTGATCAGGAAGAACAGTGGCCGTCTGGAATCGCCGACCGCGCGCAGGATGCCCGAGCCGATGTTGTAAATCAGCGAGGGAATCATGCCCAGAAAATAGATGTTGATGTAGGTCACCGCATGGGTCAGCACGTCCTCCGGCGTGCCCATCATCACGAGCACGGTTTTGCTGAAACAGATTCCCAGCACCGTCAGCGCCGCGCCGCTGGCCAACGCAAGCGCCATCGTCGTGTGCACCGCGCGGGAAACGTCGTCCGGCCTGCGCGCGCCGAAGAACTGCGAAATGATGACCGACGCGCCGGAGGACAGGCCGACAAAGAAGCCGACCAGCAGGTTAATCAACGTGCCCGTCGTGCCGCCGACCGCTGCCAGCGCCTCTTTGCCGACAAATTTGCCGACGATAATGGCGTCCGCCGTATTATAGAGCTGCTGAAAAAACGTGCCCAGCACAATCGGGAAGAAGAACAGCAGAAGCTGTTTCCAGATCACGCCCTCGGTGATGGCGTTTTGCAAAGCTTTCTTTTCTTTGGCCATACGCTTTCCTCAATCCGAAATGTATTTGTTCAGACCGTCGGTCGGTTTATTTTGAAATCAGGTTTTTCATTCGCCGTATCGCGCCGAGAGGCAAATGCGCTATGCGTTTTGCCGTCCGCTCGATCACGCCCGGGCCGCGAAGCAGCTTCATCACCTGCTCGCTTTCAAAGCCGTGCGCCTGATATCGCTTAAAAAATGCCGTTCGCTTGGCGTGCGGTTCAGCTGACCGCACAAGGCTCGGATTCACGCGCGTCATGCTCTCCATATTCTGAAGGGCAAAACGGTTCATCTGCGTTCCGACAGCTTCAAGCGCCTGCCGCCCCTTCTGCGTATTGGCCATCACAAGCGAAAGCCCGGTATCGTCGTCCCGCTCGGGGCAGATTGTCTCCGCACCCCACAGGTCGGCCAATGTGATATCCGCCGCATGCCGCTTTCCGCGAAGCTGATCGCAGTCATGGCAGGACGGACGCAGATACAGATTTTGCAGAAAGCCGTACAGATACGGATCGGTCGTCTGCGTGCCCGTGTGCTCTTCGCCGTTTTCAAACGTCGCAACGACGGAAAAATTCTTCCAGCCAAGGCGCTTATCGCGGAACGCATAGGTGCAAACGCGGCTTCCCCGTTTCTTTTCCAGCTCCGCCAGATAGGACGCAAACACCCCCGGCGAAGGCACGCCGTGGCAGACAAAATCCACCGTCAGCAGCTTATCCGCCTTCACATTGCCCAGCGCCGCCATCAGTCCATTGATCTGGCAGGGCGTGCCGGAAAACAGCACCGGGATATCCCGTTTAAGCAGCGAAACCGCGTTGCCGATTGCGTCCGCCGCATCGCTCTGCACATATTTGGAGCCGCGCATGCCGGAAAGCTCGTTTTCATCAAACGCGCCGACATGCTCAACGCGCAGCGTCTCGTCAAACGCCGCGCCGAACGCCACGCCGCCCTGCCGAATGACCTCGCGCGCAAGCAGCGTAAACACGCCGCCGGAGGACGACTGCCCCCGCAGCGCTTCATCCTTCGCCTGCGCGCCGAACAGATGCGCGTGACGCTCCGGCATTTCCCGCCCGGCCGGGCAGCGCTTCTCGCACAAATCGCAGGAAATGCACGTTTCGCCGTCCACTTTCGGATAAAGAAAACCTTCCGCATCCGGCTGCATGGTAATCGCCTGCTTCGGACAAATGCTCACGCAAGCGCCGCAGCCCGTACATTCCGCCGGGTTCTTTCGTACCGTCTGCCTCATGCTCATTTTCCTCTCGCCAAATTCAAAACGGCGTCCAGCGTTTCATCCTGCCCCGCCATGTACGACGGCATCCGCGTTTGAAGCTGCTTTCGTTCCGCATCGGCCCGCTTCATCATCGCGTCATATGCCGCAATCAGTTCGGCCTCGCCGGAAAGTTCCTGCGCGGGGATCAAATGGCCCTCTTCCGAGCCGAACAAATCGCGCGCAATGCCACGCGCCTTGACCGAATAGCCGATCACCAGCGTCGGCACAAACGTCGAATAGGCCGCCACGGAAACATGCGTTCTGGCCGTGACCAGCCCGCTGAGCCGCTTGACATAACCCTTATACTGCATCGCGCCAAGCTGAGACGACAGCAGGAACACGCGCGGTTCATCCGCAAAATGCGCCTTGATTTCGGAAAGCGCGTCCATGTCGTTATCATGCGCCCATGTGACGTGCGGAATCAGCGCTACGGCGTTTTCGCTCGTCCGCAGGATATGGCGAACCAGCGCGACGAACGCGTTCAGCGCCGCGTTTCTGTCCTTCGCGTTGTTCAGCACGAGCGGGCTTACATTCAGACCAACGGTCTGTTTTTCTCTCCAGCCTGCCGGAAGCGGCAGTTCTTCGGCTCGCAGGGTAAAGGCCGGGTCGCACCACGTCCGCACGGTCAGCCCTGCGTCGCGCATCGCCTGCGCCGTGATGGATTCGCGCGCGACAATCAGGTCATACGCCTTCAAATCCGCCAGACACTCGCCTTCGAGCAGTTCCGGGTTGACCGAGCAGCCCCACAGCACAAGCGGTTTGCCCGCCTGGTGCAGCCTACCGTTGATAACCCGGGTATGCTCCTGCCTCCCATAGCAATACGTATCGCCGCCGATAGAAAGGCAGACGTCCGCCCGCTTTCCCTCGCGGATCACCGGCAGATACCTGCGCGCAACCTCATGTTCGCGCGGCATGCCCAGCCGAAAACCGACCGAGTTGATCAGCCTGCTGACGCTGTACGGCGAAATCCGCTCGTCCACAACCTTTTCAATATCCGGCAGATTCAGCTTTCGATCCACATCGGCCTGACCCGATGCAAGCACCGCCTGCGCCCCTTTTTGCGCAAACAGCGCGGAGGTCGAGCGCACAATCGCTTCGCAGCCGCGGTTTTCACAGCCGGAATGGTTATACAGCAGCACCCTCATCGCCGAATCCCCCATTTCTTTTTCGTCAGTTTTTCACGCACGCGCAGCAAAACGTAAAGCTGCGGGAAATAGCCATTGACCACGGCGCGATAAACCCGCAAATCCCACTGGGGAATCCGCTCCTCCTTCACGCCGTCGAGCACAAGAGGCCGAATGTGCGCGTTAAAGCGCTTCATGCAGGCCATGATGCCGGTTTCCTTTTCATCCACCCACACGCAGCTTTGCAAAAAATCGCGGAAATACAGTTCTTTCACGCCTTCGCGAACCAGAATCGCGCTCATGCTTTTGAGCATCGGCTGATGCGCCTCGCTGTAAAGCCCCATGTTGGCCATCGCGGAACTGCTGTGCACACGGTAGACATACGTTCGATCCGGGATATGCGCGATGCTCTTGGCGCGCAGGTACAGCTGCAAATTGAGCAGCGCATCCTCGCCGATGCGCACGCTTTCATCCAGCCGCAGCCCATCCTCGAACAATTCGCGCACGTACAGTTTGTTCCATAAGTTGTTATAAATGCAGTGCATATGGATGATCTCGCGAACGATTTCCGAGGGCTGGGGCACGACCGGCTCGATTTCCACCGGGATTCGGCAGCCTTTTTCCACATCAAAAAGCGTGTGGTTGGCCGACGTAATCTGCGCGCCGGTGCGCATGGCCGCCTGATACAGAATCGACAGCGAGTTCTCCTCCAACACATCGTCCGCATCCATAAACGCGATATAGCGCCCCGCCGCCATCGAAATGCCCCGGTTGCGCGCCGCGGAAACGCCTTCGTTGTGCACATGCACCACCTTTGCGCGGCTTTCCGTTCGGGCAAACGCATCGAGAATCGCCCCGGTGGAATCCGTCGAACCATCGTCGATAAAAATCATTTCGATATTCGGCGTGCGCTGCGCCTTCAGGCTCTCCAGACAGATATTCAAATAGCGGTTGGCGTTATAGCACGGCACAATCACGCTGATGTCGCAGACCTCGGACACAAGAAACCCCTCCCGTTACGGCAGAAAATAGGATAAGCGCGGGCAGACCCGCAGCGCGATATCATAGACCTTGTGTTTCGCGCTCAGCTCGGAAAAATGCACACCGTCCGTCACGCGGGAGACAATCTCCCGGCTGAACGCGGCAGCCGCCTTCCCGCGCCCGCAATCGTTGCGGAGTGTGCGGAGATAAATGTCGATATGCGCGCGGAAAAGCGCCGTTTGCAGGCCGTTCTTCCGAATAAAATGCGTAATGCCGTCAAGCATCGGCTTGGCGCTTTCATAAACATGCCCGCTTGCGCGCGTCATGGCGGAATCGCCGCCCAAATCATAGCGATAGACCGATTGGCGCGTCATTTTCCAGCCGCGCGCGGCGTGAAACGCGTCGAGATTGAAGAGCACATCCTCGCCAACCTTCACGCCCGGCGGCACGCAAAGCCCTTTCTCTCGAATCAGCGACGCGCGATAGAGCTTGGCGCACATGGAGTTGAGCGTGCTGTCCGTGCGGACAAGGCTTTCCAGAATCGTCTGCCGATCTCCTTCCGCACAGGCGAGCTGCTCCTCGCGCCCGCCTTCGTCGGTGTAGCGAATCGTATACGCGCCGCAGAGGATATCCGCCCCGCCGTCGTCCAGCGCAAGCAGGGTTGCCAGCGCATCCGGCGGCAGAACGTCGTCCGCATCCACAAACGCCAGCCATTCTCCTCGCGCCGCCGCTATGCCCGCGTTTCGCGCGCAGGATACGCCGCCGTTTTTCTGGTGAATCACGCGAATCCGTGCGTCCGTCTGCGCAAGCGCGTCAAGCGCCGCGCCCGTTCCGTCCGCCGACCCGTCGTCAACCGCAATCAGCTCCCAATCCTCCACGGTCTGCGCCCGTATGCACTCGACCGTGCGAGAGAGAGAGGCCTCGCAGTTATAGCACGGCATCACAATGGATATCATTGCGGTTTCTCCCTTTCCGCGCGCAAAGCAAACGCCGCCTCGCCGCCTTTTCTTCGGATAATCTGGCAAAAAGCGATCAACGGATAGACCGCCGGATAACCGCCTTTTTTGCAAAGCGCCCACACAAAGCGCCCGTAACACGTCATTTGACTGTGGTTCAAACCGTCAAGCGCCAGATACTGCCTGACTTTTTCGTTGAACTGCCGCATCACGCCGCCAATCCCGCCATCTTTATACAGCCGAAGGACGAAACTGTTCAGCAGCGGCGCATAATACCGTTCTAATTCGCCGCGCCGCCTGAGCATATCCCGCATGGCGGCCAGCCACGGCTCATGCGCTTCCCATTCGCCAGCCAAACGGCTTCCCGTCGCGGATTGGCTATGAATCCGATAGCGGTACGCAATGCGATGCACATACGCGATATCCCGCGCACAAAGCACCGCTTCCAGATTGAACAGCGCATCCTCCGCCATTTTCAGCCCGGAAACCAGCCGAATCTGCTCGCGTTCAATCATTTCGCGGCGAATCAGCTTGCCGCACATGATGTTCAGCACGCAGTCGCCCTCGATCAATCGAAGCGCGGCCGCATGCTTTTTTTGTTCGCTTTTCCCTTTATACCAGCGGTTTTCCGGCCAAACGGGCCGCGCCCGCCCGGCCTCGTCAAACGTTTCATGCGGGCAGACCACCATATCCACGTTCTCCGCCGCGCCGGAAAGCAGGGTTTCAAACGCATCCGGCGGCAGCAAATCGTCGCCATCCACAAACGTGATCCATTCGCCCCGCGCATGCGCAAGGCCGAGGTTGCGCGCCGCGCTGACGCCCTGATTTTCCTGCGAAAAAACGCGGATGCGCGCGTCCCGTTCGGCATAGCGCCGCGCAATTGCCAGCGAATCATCCCGCGAGCCGTCATCCACAAAGATTACTTCAAAATCCCGCATGCTCTGACTGAGCAAAGCATCTAGACAGGCGCTTAAATAAGCTTCCGCGTTATAACACGGCAGAATGACGCTGATTTTCACGCCTGCGCCTCCCGCCCTTGCACGAGCGCCGCCGCGCCGTGCACGTCGCCGCGCAGCCATCGGGCGGCAAACAGACGCGCGCGAACCTGCGTGCGGACGCCCTTCCCCGTTTTCAGCGTATACATCGCCAGCGGGCGAACACCCATCAGCGCGCGCAGCAGGCCGCGCAGCGTTTCGTTCTGCGCCGTTTCCCGCATCGCCTCTTCCACATCCGCCGCGCTCGGGTCGAGCCGAATTCCCTTGCAGATCAATTTGTCGTAGCAAAGCACGGGCAGCACGTCGGAAAGCTCCTTTTCCCGGCCGCATGCGCGCACGTACTCGGTCAGCCGAACGCTCAGGTTGATAAGACGACGGCAGAGTTTCGGCTTTCGCATGCCCATCAGCGAATCGCCGCGCTGCAAATAATTGACGTAGGGCTTTGAAAGCGCGGCCAGCGTATGCACATGCATCAGGTACATCGCCGAAAACAGCGTATCCTCGGCAAAAATTTCGTCGTTCGGCGCATACCGAAGATGATTCTGTTCGATGATATCGCGCCGGTACAGGCGGCACCACGCCTCCTGCCCGTGCACATAGGGCATCCAGTAGCGATAAAAATAATCAGCCAGGCCCATTTGATCAAGATCCAGCGTCTCGTCCTTCATCGGCAGATACGCGCCCTGCGGCCCGTCTTGGGTTACAAGGCGGTAATTGTAAATCACCAGTTCCGCGCCCGCGCGCTCTGCCGCGGCCACCGCATCCGCCAGCATCGTCGGTTCAACGGTATCATCCGAATCGACAAACGCGACGTATTCTCCCCGTGCGATATCCAGCCCCGCGTTCCGCGCTGAAGAGAGGCCGCCGTTCGCCTTGTGCACCTGACGGATGCGCGCGTCCCTCGCGGCGTATTCCGCCATGATGCGCGGGCAATCGTCCTTCGTGCCGTCATCCACCAGAATCAGCTCGAAATCCTCAAAGGTCTGCGCGAGAATACTGTCCAGGCACCCCGGCAGATAGGCTTCCACCTGATAAACCGGCACAATCACGCTGACGCGGCACATACGCTTTTCCTCCACCCCTGCACGTTATAGAGCCATTATACCATAAAACGTATAGGGTTGCTATCCCCAAATCCAAGCAGACGCTTTTCGCATAGAAAAAGCCGTTCCCTTCCTTTTGCGGAAGGAAACGGCCAAACAAGCCTGCGTTTTCAGCCGACGTCCTGCGCGGACGCACCGCCGAGCACATCCATCGAATCCACCATGTGCTGCACGGCGTCGTTGATTTGCTCTTCGCCCAGTTTCTGCGGATAAACCGCCTGATAAACCAGCGTGCAATGATCCGCCGATACGAGCACCAGCGCCACGCGCACGGCTTCCTCGCCATCCGGCTCGACGTTGAGCATCAAGCCCTGCGCCGCGCAGCCGCCGACCGTCTCCAGCGACATGGACTGGATATTGGTCGCGCCCGGCCAATCGCCCGCGACAAGCCCATCCAGCGTCACATCCGCCTGCGCGTAGCGCAGAAGCTGCACGTAAGCGCCGCCGCTGAGCTGATAGGTCTGAATGAAATCGCCGTCGTCAAAGGCGACGTTCTCCACCATCTGCGCATCTTCCGGCAGCTGCACAAGCAGCACCGGCGCATCTTCCTGCTCTGCAAAGGCCATGCCGGTGAGCATCAAAGCCAGCACCGTCAGCCACATCAAAATCTTTTTCATGTTATCCTCCTTGCCCATGCACGGGATTCGCGCCATATTATAGCATGAAGCCCGCCGTTCGTCAAACCGCTTTTCTTTTTTTGCCGCCTATGCTATAATTCCATTGATCACCTCACAGGGAGTGTCTTTCATGAAGCATATTCTGCTGATTGCGACCGGCGGCACCATTGCCAGCCGTCCAACGGAAAACGGGCTTGCGCCCCAGCTGCTTGCGGATGATATTCTGCGCTGCGTGCCCGCGCTCGGCTCGCTGTGCCGCATCGACGCGGTGCAGCCCATGAACATTGATTCCACGAACATGGCGCCGGATTGCTGGCTTGCGCTGGCCGATTGTCTGCGCGAGCACTACGACCGATACGACGGCTTTGTCATCACCCACGGCACAGATACAATGGCGTATACGGCCTGTGCGCTGTCCTATCTGGCGCAGGGCAGCGGCAAACCGATTGTGCTCACCGGCGCGCAGAAATCCATCTATGTGCAGGATACGGACGCGCGGCGCAACCTCTACGACGCGTTTGTCGCCGCGCAGGACGAGAGCTTGGCCGGGGTTTACATCGTCTTCGACGGTCGGGTGATCCTCGGCACACGCGCCCGCAAGACGCGCACCAAGTCGATGAACGCTTTTTCCAGCATTGATTACCCGGATGTGGCGCTTATCCGTGACGGGCGGATTCTGCATTACATTCGTCCGCCCAAGCCGCAGACGCCGCCTGTTTTTTACGGCAGGCTGGACGCAAGCGTCTTTGTGCTGCGCCTCATTCCCGGCATGAACCCGGAGGTGCTGCGCCTGCTGGCCAGCCGGTTTGACGCGCTGGTCATCGAGAGTTTTGGCGTGGGCGGCCTGCCCTGCTACGAACAGGCGGATTTCCTTTCCGCCGCCTCCGCGTGGAGCAGCGCGGGCAAACCGATTGTCATCACGACGCAGGTGCCGCACGAGGGCAGCGATTTAGCCGTCTATCAGGTCGGCGCACGAGCCGCCGCCCAGCCAGGCATTTTGCAGGCGTACACGATGACCGTCGAGGCCGTCGTCACCAAGCTGATGTGGATTCTGCCGCAGACGCACGATCTCGAAAAAATCAAAGCGCTGTTTTATACGCCGATCGCCTGCGATTTGCTGCTCTTTGAAGAACGCGGTCAGGAAATAGACGAATCACGCTGACTTTTTCTTCCTGCTTTTGAAGAATCTTGAATAAAAAGCGACGGGTTTTCTCAGCCCGCCGCTTTTCTTTTAATACGCCGCTTCCATTTTCTTGACGGTATCGTAGAGCCAGCGGTTCATCGGCACATCCAACCCGAACCGCTGCGCGCGGCGGATGATCGTGCCCGCGAACAGCTCCACCTCGCTCTTTCTGTGCGCCTCGCCATCCTGCCGCATGCTCGGCTTGCCCGCAGGCGACAGCGAATCCGCCAGTCTGACCCAATCGTCAAACTCCGCGTCGCTGATGGGATAGCCTTCCAGCGCCGCCAGCTTCTGCACCTCGCGCATGGCGGCCAGCATGATTTCGCGCGGTTTGCCCGGCTTCTGGATCGTGCCGTAGTCGCATTCAAAGACCATCACCGTCTGGTTGATGCCGACGTTGAGCATCAGCTTGCCCCACTGGCGGCGCACCATGTCGCCGACCGGCTGCGCTGTTACGCCGTGCGCGTTTAAAAAGTCCGCAACAGCCTGCACCCGCGGTGAAATCTCGCCCGGCTGCTTTTCGCCCAGCACGATCATGCCCGCATGCGCATAGGTCAGCGCGTTGCCGACCTTCACTGCGTCCATGCCCTGCGCCGTGCAGTATAGCACATTCTTTTCGCCAAAGCGCGCGGCAATCGTCTCCTCGCTGCTCACGCCATTGAGCACGGAGAGAATCAGCGTGTTCTCGCCGATAAAGCCCGCCGCGGTCTCCATCGCGTCGCGCAAGCCGCCCTCCTTGGTCGCAAAGATCATCAGATCGACGGGCTTCGCCGTCTTCGGCGTTTCATATCGGAAATCCACAGGCACACCGTTGCAGGTCACGCCATGCTTCTGGTACCGCTCCGCGCGCGTCTCGTCCGCAATCACGCGCACATCCGCGCCGTTTTCAAGAAGCCGCTGACCAAACAGAACGCCCAGCGCGCCCAGGCCAATGATCCCAACCGTCTGCATATTCATTCTCCTTTGTAAAGCCCACGCAGCAGCGCAATCTCCCGCGCATAGCCATCCAGTTCGTTCGGCGTTTCCAAATAAAACGACATGTTTCGCAGTGCCGGGTGGTTGATGATGGCCGCAATGGCCTGCGTGCCGAGGCTGCCCTTACCAATCTGCTCGTGGCGGTCTTTATGGCTGCCCATCGGGTTTTTGCTGTCGTTCAAATGAACCGCTTTCAGCCTCGAAAGGCCGAGCACACGGTCAAACTCGCCAAGCACATCGTCGAGCCGACCCACTACGTCATAGCCCGCGTCGTAGACATGGCAGGTATCCAGACACACACCGATTTTGTCTCCGTCACGCGCCGCGTCGATGATCTGCGCAAGTTCCTCAAAGCTGCGCCCGACCTCGCTGCCCTTGCCCGCCATCGTTTCCAGCAGAATCGGCGTGGTCACGTCGTCCGTCATCACCGCGTCAAGCATATCCGCAATATAGCGAACGCCGACCTCCACGCCCTGTTTCACATGGCTGCCCGGATGAAAATTGAGCATCGCTCTCGGGATATGCGCAAGGCGCTCAAGATCTTCCCGCATGGTGCGCACGGCAAAACCGCGGATAGACGTGTCCGCCGCGCAGGCGTTGAGCGTATAGGGCGCATGCGCGAGAATCGGCGCGAACCGATGCGCCTCAAGAAAAGCGTTCAGCGCGTCCGCATCCTGCCGATCAAACGGCTTAACGCTGCCGCCGCGCGGGTTGCGCGTAAAAAACTGAAACGTATCTGCGCCGAGGGCGAGCGCCTGCTCGCCCATCGCCAGATAGCCTTTCGCGCAGGAGAGGTGACAGCCGATATGCAGCATCTTATTCTGCCTCCGCCGCGGTCGCCTCGTCCGGCGTGGCCGTTCTCAAAACCGGCGTACCGCCGAGCAGTTCAATCGCCTTTTGCAGCTGGGCGTCATGGTCGTGCGGCAGATTGTTGATGCCGTAACGCGTCACCGCGTCCTCATCCAGCTCCACCTCGACGTCAGGCTCGATGCCGATTTCGTGGATGCACTCGCCGCTGGGCGTGTAATACCGCGCGGTCGTGACCTTCATGCCGCTTCCATCGGGAAACTCCAGCGAGCTTTGCACGATGCCCTTGCCGAACGTCTTGGTGCCCACGAGCGTACCCGCCTTGTAATCGCGAATCGCGCCCGCGAGAATCTCCGACGCGCTGGCGCTGTACCCGTTGACCAGCACGACCATCGGCACATCGTAATATTCGTCGTCGATCTTCTCCTCGGTCACATTGCCGTTTTTATCCTTCATGGAAACGACAACGCCTTCCGGCAGAATCAAATCGGCCATCTTCACGCAGGTATCGACCAGACCGCCGCCGTTGTTGCGCAGGTCAATGATCATGCCGGAAACATTCGCCGCCTTAAACGCGTCAATCGCCTCGGCGAACCCTTCGTAAGCGTCGCCCAGGAAATCGAACACCATCACATAGCCGATGTTGTCATCCAGAATTTCATATTCGACATAGTTGATGTTGACGTTTTCGCGCACCACGTCGAAATCGAGGGTGTCCAGCCCGCGCATCACCGTCACCTTGACGCTCTCGCCCGGCGTTCCGCGCATCACGCTGACCGCTTCGTTCATCTCGTAGGCGGAATAATACTCGTCGTTGACATAGACAATCTTGTCGCCCGCAAGGATGCCCGCCTTCTCGGCCGGGCTGCCCTTGAACACGCGCGTCACCGTAATCAGCAGATCGGAAGGATCGGCGAGAAGCTGGCAGCCAATTCCGGCATAAACGCCCTCCGTTTCCTCGTTGAATTTCTCCATTTCTTCCTTGGTATAATACACACTGTAAATATCGCCGATACCCGCCATCAGGCCGACGGCGGCGTTTTCCAGCATCGCGTCCTCATCCACGTCTTCATAATAGTAGGTTTCCACGAGCTGAAGCAGCATTTCCAGCTTCTGATACCGCTGATAGTTTTCATATTCCTCGCGGCTGATGGTAACGGTTTCGCTCTGCTTGAACATCGGAAGGGTCGCCGCCTGCGCAGAGACGGCGGACATCAGCATCGCGCCTGCGATCATCATGGAGACAATTTTTCGTTTCATTGCGTTCACAATTCCTTTCGATTCAAAAAGAGCCGACCATTTCTGGCCGGCGCAGCCTGCGGAATAGCCGAGGCCAAGGGAGGTTTAATACACGGGACGCGGCTTATCCTTGCCGCTCTTGCCCAAAAGCATCATCATTTTGAAGGTCACAGCGTCGTCGAACTTGCGCAGATCCAGCCCCGTCTGGCGCTGCACCTTATCCAGACGATAAACCAGCGTATTGCGATGGATATACAGCTGGCGCGCGGTATCGGACAGGTTGAGGTCCTTCGCGAAGAACATCTCGATGGTATGCAGCATTTCGTCGTTAAACAGGCGCGCAGTCTTGCGGTTGAACAGAATACCGTGATAACGCGTGCCCATCTCGCGCGGAATATCCATCAGGAAGCGCTCCAGCACGAGGCTGCGATACACGTAAATATGCTGTTCGGTCAGGAAGATGCGACCCACCTCGACGGCGCGGCGGGATTCGCGATAGCTCTCGCCGATCTCCGGGAAGGTCTTCTTCGGCTCGCCGATGCCCACGACGCAGCTCTTGCCCGCTTCGTCGAGCAGCGTCTGCTCGATGGCTTCGGCCAACTGATACAGCTCGTCGAAGGATTCGACGTTCTCCATGCTCTTGAGGAAGACGACGGTATGGCGATCCATTTCCACCAGCAGGTCGCCGCCCGCGCGCGGCACAAGCTCCTCGAGCATGTTGAACGCGGTTTCCGTTTCCGTCTGGAGAATCTGGAACGTGAGCACACAGCGCTCGCGGTTCATCTCTATCTGATGTTCATGCGCCAGCGCTTCCAGCTCGGAACCGGCCAGCTCCTCGCGCAGCACCCGGCGATACACGTCGTAACGGCTCTGAATCGGCGCTTCGCCGCGGCCCATAGACTGCACCATCGCGCCCGCAAGCACAATGCAGTCGTGCGTCGCCGCGCCCTGCGCATCCGCGCAGAGAATCAGCTCCGGCGTAATGCCGATCATCAAAAAGGTTTTGCCCTCAAAGGCCACCGGCATGCCCGGCTCCATGAACTCCGGCAGGTTGATCTTGCTGCGGTTTTCCTCCGGCAGAAGCACGGTGCCCTCGGTATCCAGCAGCCAAAGCGGCTGCATCAGACGAGCCAGAACCTGCTGAATCTGATTTAAAAAACGCTTCTCAGGAATCATATTTCTTTTCTCCTCTCATCAGCGCGCTAAATGGTTTAAACAAATATAGATCATTATACCGTATAACCGGGCAAAAATCTACATCTACGAAAAAATATCTCCCCTAATTTGGTAAAATATACCGTAATTTTATGGAATCTGCACAAAAAAACGCCCGCATCAAAACGATGCGGGCGTTGTATAATTTGCGAATTAGCGGTTCAGGATGCTCAGCTCGGTATCCTTGTCGAAGAAATGCAGGCGGTTCGTCTCGAAAGCGACCTTCACGGTGTCGCCGGTGCGGGACGTGCTGCGCGGATCGACGCGGGCGACGACGTTGCTGTCCTTGCCGTCCACCTTGAGGTAGAGGTAAGTTTCAGAACCCATCAGCTCGACGACCTCAACGTTCGCCTCGACGAGGTTGTTATCCGCAACGGACAGGAAGCGCTCTTCATCGTGGATGTTCTCCGGGCGGATACCCATGACAACTTCCTTGCCGATGTAGGACTCATCCACCAGCTTGCGAACCTTCGCATCCGGCACCTTGATGGCGTTGCTGCCAAACTCAGCCCACACGCCGTCAGCGCGCTTGACCAGCTTCGCATCGAAGAAGTTCATCTGCGGGCTGCCGATGAAGGAGCCGACAAACAGGTTGGCCGGATAATCGTAGAGGTTCTGCGGGGTATCGACCTGCTGGATGAAGCCGTCCTTCATGACGACGATGCGGGTGCCCATCGTCATGGCCTCGGTCTGGTCGTGCGTAACATAGATGAAGGTCGTCTGGAGGCGCTGATGCAGCTTGGTGATCTCGGTGCGCATCTGCACGCGGAGCTTGGCGTCCAAGTTGGAAAGCGGTTCGTCCATCAGGAAGACCTTCGGGTCGCGGACGATGGCGCGGCCGAGGGCAACGCGCTGACGCTGGCCACCGGAGAGCGCCTTCGGCTTGCGGTTGAGCAGCTGCTCGATGGAGAGGATCTTCGCCGCTTCACGCACGAGCTTGTCGATCTCATCCTTCGGCTTCTTGCGCAGCTTCAGGCCGAACGCCATGTTGTCATAAACGGTCATGTGCGGATAAAGCGCGTAGTTCTGGAACACCATCGCGATATCGCGATCCTTCGGCGCAACGTCGTTGACCAGACGGTCGCCGATGTACAATTCGCCCTCGGAAATCTCTTCAAGACCAGCGACCATACGGAGCGTCGTGGACTTGCCGCAGCCGGAGGGGCCAACCAGAACAATGAACTCCTTATCCTCGATATCCAGGCAGAAATCGGAAACAGCGGTCACGTTGCCGGAGTAAATCTTGTAGATGTGGTTAAGCTTCAAGCTCGCCATAGTAAAATCCCCCTTGTTCATTTCAAAGAAAACAGCAACCAGCTTGAGCCGAATCTTTCGTTCATCGGCTTCAACAACTGGGTTCATTATACGGGGAAACCGAACATTTTTCAATTGAATAAGTTCACAAAAAATATTCGGTTACATCCCGGTTTTTCCCCTACATTTCAACCCGCTTTTTTGCAGGTTTTAGTGATTCCAGCCACATCGGCCATTTGGCCGCCCGGCCGTTTGTGCGAATCACTTTCCGCTTCTTTTTTCATTTTCTTTCACATTGTCCTTTTTTCAGACGTTTTCAACACGTTTTATGATCACATTTAGACGCTTTCCTGCAATTCTTTTCTTCTTTTGCGAATTCGCATATTTCATTCGTTTTCCCTTATAGATGGGTTTTCGAACCGTTCTTGTGCATCTTGCACATATTGATATTTTCACAGACTTCTTCAAAATCTTCGCACTTTTCCATAGAAAAAACGCTATGCATAAGCATAGCGTCATTGAGCTTTTTCTATTTCGAAGTTTTATTCCTCCACGCGGATGACGCTTTCGGCGCTCGCCTGCGCGGAATCCATTCTCGCAAGCGCGCGGCGAACGGCATGCTCGCCCGCCCGATGCGTCAGGAAAATGAGCTGAACAAAGCCCGCTTCGTCCTTCTCACCCTTCTGCACCATCGAAGCGATGCTGACGTTTTCCGCCGCAAAAGCGCCCGTAATCAGCGACAGCACGCCCGGCTCGTCCTTGGCGCGCATGCGGACAAAGTAAACGCAGCGCCAGTCCTCCGCCATCCGGCACGGCTCTTCGCTGACCGCGGGCAGCTCGTGCCGCTTGGTTTTCGCCGCGCAGATCAAATCCGACACCAACGCGCTGGCCGTCGGCAAATCGCCCGCGCCGCGCCCGTAAAACATCATTTCGCCGCAGGCGTGCCCTTTGACAAACACCGCGTTAAACGCGTCGTTCACGCTGGCCAGCGGATGGCCGTTCGGCACAAACGTCGGGTGCACACGCGCCTGAATCTCACCGTTTTCCATTTTGGCGACGGCCAGCAGCTTGAGCGTCAGCCCGAATTCCCTGCCGCACTGCACATCCAGCGGCGTAATGCCTGTAATGCCCTCGCGATACACGTTTTCCACCGGCACATGGCGATGGAACGCCAGCGTGGAGAGGATGCTCAGCTTATAGGCTGCGTCATAGCCTTCCACGTCCGCGGTCGGATTCGGCTCGGCCAGCCCAAGCCGCTGCGCATCGGCCAGCACATCCGCATACGCCGCGCCCTCGTTCGCCATCCGGGTCAGAATATAGTTCGTCGTGCCGTTGATGATGCCCATCACCGAGCTGATCTGATTGGCCTGAAGCGAATCGTTGATCGCGCGGATAATCGGCACTGCGCCGCAAACGCTCGCCTCGTAATACAAACCCGCCGCATGCTCGCGCGCCGTGCGGACGATCTGTGTCCAATGCGTCGCCAGCGCCATCTTATTGGCGGTAATCACACATTTGCCGTTTGCCACCGCGCGCATCATATAGGAAGCCGCAGGCTGTTCGCCGCCCATGAATTCCATCACCATGTCGATTTCCGGGTTATCCAGCACATCCTCCGGGCAGTCCGTCAGCAGCGCCGAAGGAATCGCCCAGGCGCGGCTCTTGTTCAGCGAACGCACGAGAATCTTCCTCACCTCAAAACCGACGCCTTCGTTTTGCTCGATCTGCGCCCCATACGTTTCCAGCAGTTTATACACGCCGCAGCCGATGTTGCCGCAGCCCAGAAATCCCACGACGATCTTTTCCATGCTTCCGTGCGTCCTTTCCGATATGAATGTGTTACAGATTGCGCTCGTAAATCAGGCGCAGGCCGGTCAGCGTCAAATCCGGGTTGATTTCGTCAATCACGTCGGAATTGCTCTTGACCAGATGCGCCATGCCGCCGGTGGCAATCACGCGGATATTCTCCCCGCCCAGTTCGCGCTTCATCTGCCCGACAATCTTCTCCACCGAGCCGATATAGCCGTACAAAATGCCCGCCTGAATGTTGGAAACGGTCGTTTTGCCGATGACCTGCGGCGGAAGCACCAGTTCAATGGAAGGCAGCTTCGCCGTTCCCGCAGACAACGCGCGGTTCATCATTCGCAGACCGGGGCCAATCGCGCCGCCGAGGAATTCCGATTTGGCGGAGATCACGCCATACGTCGTCGCCGTGCCGAAATCAATAAAAATCGCCGGGCCGCCGTAAAGCGTAGAGACCGCAACCGCGTTGGCAATACGGTCGCTGCCCAGCTCGCGCGGGTTTTCATAGCGGATGTTCAGCCCCGTTTTCATGCCGGGCACGAGCAGACGCGGCTCGAGATGGAAATAATCCCGGCACATGTGCTCGATGGTATAGTTGATGGTCGGCACAACGGAGGAAATCATGATTCCCTCCACCGCCTGCATATTCAGGTTGTGATAGCGGAACAAATCCGCCATGATGATGCCGTATTGGTCGGAGGTCATCACCGGGTCGGTCGCGCAGCGCCAGCGCTTGACCAGTCGGCTTCCCTCAAAAACGGCGGCTTTGATATTGGTGTTGCCAATATCCATTGCAACGATCATAATTCTATCCCCTAACCGGCATAAGTTTTAGCGATGCCCGTTCATCCTGCCCGTCACCTTGAGCAGCGCGCTCCCGATGGCCGTGCCCGCAACGGAGCACACAACCGCTTCCACAAGCCCCTGCATGCCCGTCAGCAGCACGACGAACATCAGCGGGTTGCTCGCGCCCTTGGCCAGAACAAGGCTCTGGACATAATCCGTATGATAAAACGCGAGCACAATATAGCCCATGAAGAACAGCGTATTGAGCAGCGGCGCGGAAAGCGAAGCCACAAAACAATTGGCCATGCTGTTTTTGCAGACCTTGGCCATCGCGCCGTAAACCAGCCCCACGCACAGACCCATCAGCAGCCGCGTGCCAAAGCACAGGATGAACGTGTGAATGGCCGACACGCCCAGCAGCGTCGAAGTCATGATGGACGCGCCCTTGATTGCATCCATAAAGCTCACGAAACCGAACACGCCGCCCAGCAGCATGCTCGCCATCGGCCCGATGACAATCGCGCCAATGGCAATCGGCACGGTCAAAAACGACATGTACAGCGGCCCGACCGGCACGCTGCCCAAGCCGATGAGCTTCATCACCACTTCAATCGCCACGAGAATGGCAAGCTGCGTCAGCGTCTGCACGCTGATCTTCTGTTTAGGCTGAGTATTCATTTTTATCCTCCGTTCGGGTTCGCACAGGATACCCGACAAGTCTTTGCCGCAAAGCGGCGTCGCAAAAGAAAACAACCTTCTCGGTCTGCCCTGCATGCAGCGGCAGCCAGAATCGCGTATATTGTACCAAACAGACGCTGATTTTGCAAGTTTTTACACGCAAATTGTCGTTTTCCGTCTTTGCTTCCATTTTTCTGTAAAAAAAGGTTGACTTTTTGCGGATTGTATCGTATAATCTTTTTTGTCGCAAGACGAACGGCTTGCGGGAATGGCGGAATTGGCAGACGCGCTAGATTCAGGTTCTAGTGAAAGCAATTTCATGCAGGTTCAAGTCCTGTTTCCCGCACCATAAGCGAGACTTCCGAGAGAATCGGAAGTCTTTCTTTTATCTCGAAGAATCATCGAAGTGAAAACAGGACTTGAAGAAGCCGGAGTGAATCAGGCCACAGTGTGGCCTGAGAACGGCGCTGACCGAGCGGCGGCGAGCCGCGAGAATCCAGTCCTGTTTCCCGCACCACCCCCATATAATCCGAACCCAATTTTCCAAATTGGAAATGGGTTCGGATTTTTCTTTAACCGCTAAACAAAACAGTTACTCACAGGCAATAACCCCGACAGATCCGTTTGGCAGATCAATTTTCTGAATTAGGGATATCCTTTCATTGGAAAATATGGTATACTCGGCTCAACAAATCGAAATTTGGAGGTCTATACAATGAGAAAATGTGAAAAGTGCGGAGCAAGCATGAAATCGGATTTGAGGCTTAAAGTTAACGGCGGCGGTTATGGGGTTGTTGTTCATGTAGATGAAAAACAAAAAGCAAGAACTATAGATGATGTTAGAGTTGCAGTCTGCCCAGAATGTGGACATACAGAAATGTATTTAGAAGATTTAACGAAATTAAAGGATTAAGAGATAAATTCCAGTTTTCTGTATTCATCCATAACAGAAGATGAACATATATGCTCCAACAATTAGCAACGAATCCCAATAAGCCAATCATGCTGAACTCAGCAAATCAGGTTTTGCGGAGGCGATGAAAATGAAATATGCGCTTGCAGCCGTTGGCTTTATCAACGAAGACATCGGGCATAACAAAGCGATTCTTGCCGATACGCTTAGGAAATGCGCCGGCAAGGCGGACGTTGTGATCTTTGGCGAAGCGTTTCTCCAAGGCTTTTCCGGCATCAATTTTTCAGTCGATCATGACAGGGCGGTATCCGTTTCCCGCGAGGACGCGCTGATTCACGAAATATGCGCGGCGGCTAGGGAAAATTTCATCGCCGTATCCTTTGGTTTCATCGAAAAAGACGGCGAAGCGTTTTTCAGTTCACAGATAACCCTGGACAAACATGGCCGGATTATTGATTTGTATCGCAGGGTATCCCCGGGATGGAAAGAAGCGTTTGCGGGAAAAGCATACCGCGAAGGCAGCGGATTTCACACCTTTGACTTTCTCGGCAAAAAAGCCGCCGTCGGGCTATGCGGAGACCTCTGGTATGAAGAAAACATTTCCCGCCTAAACGACTTAAACCCGGATATCGTCTGGTGGCCCGTCTATACCGATTATGCCGATTCGGAATGGAACAACGCCGCGAAGTTTGAATACGCCCAGCAGGTCGCTAACATACATGCGCCTGTTCTTTACGTCAATTCCGTATGCCTGAATCCATCCGGGGATCACGAAATGGCCAAAGGCGGCGCCGCTTGGTTTGACCAGGGATTCATCAAAGCGGAATTACCGGCAGGAAACGAAGGGATTCTCTTCATCGAGGTTTAACCGCTCCCCCATTTTCATCCCTGTGCGGCAGGAAAAAAGCCCTCATTTCGTTATGGAGAAAGCGGCCGCTTTCGGTTCGCCGCATACCTTTCTGACGTAAGATACAGGTTGACGCTTTTTCGAATTGCTGATATACTGATTGCATAAAAAACAAGACGTTTGTTTTCAAAAAGGAGACGACAACAATGGCTATTTCCAAGAAGCCTTTCGGCGTTACGCCGGATGGACATGAAGTCACGCAGTATACCCTGACCAATGCGCGCGGCGCATCCGTGAGCGTGATCAATTACGGCGCTATCCTCACCAACATCATCGTGCCGGATCGCAACGGCGTGTTGGATGACGTCGCGCTGGGCTTTGACAATCTGGCGGGCTATCTCGCCGAACATGGCAGCATGGGCGACACCGTCGGCCGTTACGGCAACCGCATCGCGCAGGCGCATTTCGTCATCGACGGCGTGGCTTACCAACTCGACCGCAACAACGGCGAGAACCACCTCCACGGCGTTTTCAGCAAGCGGATGTGGGAAGCCGACCCGGTTGAAACCGCGAACGGCGATCTCCTCCGTCTGCACTACGTCAGCCCGGACGGCGAAGATCACTTCCCCGGCACGCTGGACGTTACCGTGACCTACGGCTGGGACGACGCCTGCAACCTCTCCATCCGTTATCAGGCGACGACCGACAAAGCGACCCATTGCAACATGACCAACCATACGTATTTCAACCTCGCGGGCTGCACCAGCGGCTCTATCCGCGATCAGTTCCTCACCATCGACGCGGACGCTATCACGCCGGTCAGCGACAAGGCGCTCATTCCGACCGGCGGGTATATGCCCGTGGCAGGCACGCCGTTCGATATGCGCAGCGGTCTGCGGCTGGGCGACGGGCTGGACGCCGCAGGCGCCTGCCAGCAAATGACCTACGCGGGCGGTTACGACCATAACTTTGTTCTGCGCAAGGGCGAAGCGATGGGTTTTGCCGCACGGCTGCACGATCCGAAGAGCGGCCGCGTGATGGAAACGCTGACCGATCAGCCCGGCGTGCAGGTTTATTCTGCCTGCGGAACCAACATTCCCGGCGGCAAGGGCGGCACGCATTACGGCAAATACTGCGCGGTCTGCCTCGAAACCCAGCATTTCCCGGATTCGCCGAATAACCCGCAGTTCATCGGCACGACGCTTCTGCGTCCCGGCGAAAAATACGACACGACGACGATCTACGCATTCCGCACGGAATAACTTTTTTCAAGCATGATAAACATCCACGCCTGTCCATTTGGGATAAAGATGCAATCCATAAATGCCTTTCCAAAGTTAAGAGCTGAGGTATCCATGCCGTAAAAGGTGTCTGAATACAAATTGAATAAAGAAAGGGTGGTCTTTTTGAAAATGAATCGTGTATGGAGGGTCCACGCTTTCTAACCCTCCAAATAAACAAATTGGAGGAAATCAAATGGAAAACCCAATCACCCTCCGTGAAGCAGTCACGGAAAACAACGTTGCCGGCTTTGTTGAGCATGGCAGCAATGAGCGGGATGAACCCGCGATGATCCCGCCCCCGGCAGAGGCTCTTCCCATAACCGTAGAAAAGCTCTCTGATCCCGACGACTGGCAGCTCAAGAAGCTGGAAAATGGATTCCTGAAGGAGATCGGCGAACCGCCTGCAACCGAGGAAAAGCAGAGACGGCTTGCCCAGTCAATCCGGGATGGGAAGATCGCTTTCTTTGTGGCAAAGCGCGGTTGTCAGGCTGTGGGGATGTGCAGCGTTGCAAAATGTTTCTCCACCTTCACTTGTGCCGACGCCGGTGTGTTCGATGATTTTTATATTGAACCTGCGTTCCGCAGAAAAGGCGTCGCCCGGATGCTGGCGCAAGCCGCGCAAAAATGGTGCGAAGAAAATGCCCTTGCCAGTCTGACTGTCACCTGTGCCCCCTGCGACGAGGGCATGTATCAGGCGCTTGGCTTTGATACCGCTTTAGGCAAAACCTTTGCATATCTGCGTTAAATCACAATGGGAGCTGTCAGGCTTAGTCTGACAGCTCCGTTTTTATCGTTTTTTCAAAACGATTTTGATAAAGTTCAAATACTTTCCCGCGCCCGCCTCCATCGCTTTCCGATCTCCGACGGCGTATTCATTTTCCTGCTTCAGCCAGTCCGCCCAGACTTCCTCATTCGATTCCATCTCGGTGACCTCGACGGTTTCGAAGCCGCGGCTTTGCCCCGCCATATCCGCCCAGTAATGCACATCATGCATGTAATCCATCTGTTCCGGCGTCCATGAAAGCAGCAGTTCAGGCGGCAGTTGGTCGTGACAGTCCTTTTTCATGCCGGGAATCGCGATATACACCCATCCGCCGGGCTTTACAAACGGCAGAAGCTTTTCATCCAGAAATTTCGGATCCCGGCCAAAGTAATTATACGAATCCGTGCTGATCACCGCGTCGAAGAAGTTTCTTTCAAACGGAAGCGCCTGCGCTTCCGCCTTCACCGGGATGATCTGTTCATCCGAAAGCCCCATTTGCCGGAAAAACGCGCGGTTTTCTTCGGGATCGCTCCACAAATCCGCCGCATAAACCGTGAAGCCGTATTCCTTCGCCAGAAAAACGGAGGTCAGCCCCTGCCCGCTGCCCAAATCGCAGACGGTGGCCCTTGCCGGGATTCGATGGTCTTGCATCAGCTCTTCCTCAAGCTTCACGGGATTCGGCCCCATCATTTTGGCGTTCAATTCCGGCGTATCATACTTCGCGCTTTTGATATATTCCATGTTTATTCCCTCTTTTCAATTCGTTTCAGCCAGTTGTCGTAAAAAACATCCACGTCCTGCACAATGGCCCGTTTGTTTTCCGCGCCGTCGTAAACGGCGAGCATCGCCAGCAGCGGCGCATAAAAAGCGATCGCTTCTCCCCGCGCATCGGCAAAGCCCATCGCCTCCAGCAAATCGCGCACATAGCCGAGCGGCCCGCCCGCCAGATACTGCTGATAGAGCGCCGCCATTTCTTCGCTGCGATACTGCTCAACGGTCAGCATCTTTCGAAACGGCGCGGCGAAGTCATCCTCCGCCCAATAGCGAAACTGCGCCTTGGCAAATGCGCACAGCGCCCGAGGCGTGGTAAGCTCATAGTCCTGCGGCATATCCTGCGCCGTTCCTTCCGGCACATCAAAATCGCGGGCGCGCTGCGCGTCCATCCGTTCCATTTCTTCAAGAATACTTTCAAAAATAGCCTGTTTATTGGCGTAATGGCGATACAGTGCGCCCTTTGTCAGCCCCAATTCACCGGCGATTTGGCTGACAGAAACGGCCTCATAGCCATTCTTGGCAAACAAGCGGAGCGAAACCAGCAAAATATTCTCCCGGGTATCCTTCATGTACGTCCTCCACACAAAAATAAACGATCGTTCACATTCATTATAGTAAACGACCGTTCACATGTCAAGCCTTTTTGAAAAAGAAAGGCAGCCCCGCATCTCTGCGGAACTGCCATCGTTATGGAAATATTACGCGTTCAGCCCAGCCAGAACCTCATCCACGCTCTTGCCGCTCTGTTCGATAGCGGCCATCAGCGCATTGAGCTTCTTTTTTTCAGCCTTTTTCACTTCGCGGGCCTTCGCCAGCGCCGCCTTGCGCTTTTCGGCGCGCTCTTCCGGCGACAGTTTCTCAACCGGCGCTTTTTTCGGGCGATTCATCACGCTGACGATCTTTTCCCTCTTGGCCTGCGCCTTGAGCAGCGCTTCTTCGCTGCGCGCCAGCGCCGTCTTGCGCTCGGCAAGCTTCTCCTCCGTCTTGGCGACGAGCGCAACGCGCTCTTCGTTCAGCTTCGTCAGGCGCTCGATATCCTGATTCACAGCGGCAAGACGCTCTTCATGCGTCGGGTACGGCTTACGCGCTTTCTTTTCGGTTTTCACAGCGGCTTTCGCCGGCTTTTTGGCCTTCCCGGAGCCTTTTACTCCACGCGGCATGGTCATCTCTCCTTTAGTTGTGATATGGAACGTATTTGTTTCTGTCTTTATTATACACATCATAAAGCAAAAAACAATAGATGAATCCTATTTTCATATCATTCCGCGTGACTTTTTTTGAAAAAACATGGGCACATCCGTTTATGCGCCCTGTTCTTCCTTCTTGAGCGCTTCATCCAGCGTGTGCCAGCCGAGCACAGCGCACTTCACGCGCGCGGGCATATGCGCCACGTCGCGCAGCGCGGAAGCCTCCTCCAGCTCGTCGATCTCCTCGTCCGTCGCCTCGCCCTTGATCATCCGCAGGAAGAGATCGCCCAGCTTGCGCGCCTCGTCCTCCTTCCGGCCGATGATCATGCCGAGCATGATATCCGCCGAGGCCTGCGAAATTGCGCAGCCGTCGCCGACGAACGCGCCGTCCTCAATCACGCCGTCCTTCACCTTGAGCTTGAGCCAGATATGGTCGCCGCAGCTCGGGTTTACGCCCTCCATCGTGATGTTCGCGTCGGGCAGATCGTGCTTGAATTCGGGGCGCAGGTTGTGCTCCGTCAGAATTTCGTTGTAAAAGCTTCTACGCTCCATAGCCCATTTTCCTCCTCACGTCGGCGATGGACGCAACCAGCGCGTCCGCCTCCTCCGGCGTATTATAAAACATGAAGCTCGCGCGCGTCGTCGCGGGCAGGCCCAGATGCATAATCAGCGGCTGGGCGCAGTGATGGCCCGCGCGCACCGCGATGCCGTCCGCCGCCAGAATCTCGCTCACGTCGTGCGGGTGCACTCCGTCGATGACAAAGGAGACAATGCCCGTGTGGTTTTCGGGGTCGGCGCTGCCCAGCACGCGGACATGATCCACGCGCTTCAGCCCGTCCATCACGCGGCGAACCAGCAGATTCTCCTGCTTCTGCATCGCGTCAAAGCCGATTTTCTGGATGTACTCGATGGCCGCGGCCAACCCGACCGCACCCGCCGCGTTGACCGTGCCCGCCTCAAACTTGTGCGGCAGTTCGGCAAAGACCGCGCCCTCGCGCGTGACGGATTCGATCATCTCGCCGCCGGTCAGGAACGGCGGCATCTTGTCCAGCAGGTCTTCTTTGCCGTAGAGCACGCCGATACCCATCGGCCCCATCAGCTTGTGGCCGGAAAACGCGACAAAATCCGCATCCAGCGCCTGCACATCCAGCGGCATGTGGGGCGCGCTCTGCGCCGCATCCAGCACGGCAGCCGCGCCGACGGCATGCGCCCGGTCGATGATCTTCTTCACCGGGTTGACGCAGCCGAGCACGTTGGAAACGTGGCCGATGGCGACCAGCTTCGTCTTTTCGCCGATAGTCTGCTCAATCGTTTCGTCGGTCAGCGTGCCGTCCGGCTCGCAATCCATATAGCGCAGGATCGCGCCGGTCTGGCTGGCGACCATCTGCCACGGAAGCATGTTGCTGTGGTGCTCCATGATGGAAACGACGATTTCGTCGCCCGCCTTCACGTGATGCAGCGCATAGCTGTATGCCACGAGGTTCAGGCTCTCCGTCGTGTTGCGCGTGAAGATGACGCAGCGCTCGCTCGGCGCATGGATGAACCGCTGCACCGTCTTGCGCGCATCCTCGTACATGGCCGTCGCCTTGAGACTCAGCGGATAAAAGCCGCGCAGCGGGTTCGCGTTGGCCTGCTCGTAAAACGCCTTGACCGCCTCGATCACGCAGGCCGGGCGCTGCGCCGTCGCCGCGTTATCCAGATACATCACCGGGTCGCTTTGCAGCAGCGGAAAGTCCCTGCGCCACGGGTTAATCGTCTTGTCCATCGTTCATCACCGTTTTCAGCAGATTCTCGGTTTCCTCGCGGGATTGCGCATCCGGGATGCGGCGGCAGATTCTTTCCAGCTTGGCGCGCGTCATCACGCGCTCGGCCGTCTTTTCATCCATGCCGCGGGAAGCGAAGTAGAACAGCGTATCGTCGTCCAGTGCGCCGATGGTCGCGCCGTGGTTGCCCTCGACGTTCTCCTCCGCGCAGAGAATCAGCGGGATTGTCTTGTTCACCACGTCGTCGCCCAGCAGCAGAACCTGCTCCGTCTCCTGCCCCTTCGAGCCGGAAGAGCCGTTTTTGAAATCAATCGTGCCGCGGAAAATCTTCTGCGCGCGGTCGTTCAGGCTGCCGTCCGCCTCGATGACGCTATTCGTCTTTTTGCCGATGTGGTTGACGATCAGGTTGATATCCACCTTTTGATCCTCGGCGGCCAGATAGCCCATCGTGCTTTCAAACTTCGAACCGTCGCCGATCAGATCGACGCGCGCGCCGTCCACCGCGATATGCTCGCCGACAATCAGCTGCACCAGTTCGATGGAGGCGTTCTCCTCGCACAGGCCGCCGACGTCGTTGATCAGCGTGTGCCCCGCGCCCTCAAAGAGGAGCTGGACGAGGCAGATTTTCGCGTTTTTTTTCGCGTACAGCTTGGTTTGCAGCGCCGTCGCGCCGTCGCCCGTCGGCACAATCTGCTCGACGACGGTTACGCTCTGCCCTTCTTCGGCCTGCACACGCACCGCGCCGCCGGATTGCTGCGCGCCTTCCGCCGCCGCCACACGCAGGCGGATCGGCTCGCTCTGCGCGCCCGCGATGGTCGTCACAGGCAGGTTCGCCATTGCGCTTTCAAGCTGCTCGCCCGCGCCGGTGCGAATCGCGGCGAACCGTTGCTCGTCCGCTTCGCCGGGCTGCACGTTTTCCGCCAGCATCACGCAGGGCTTGGTTTCCTCCTGCCAGCGGATATGCGTTTCATTGAGTTTCAGCCAGTACCACGTCTTGCTCGGCAGCCGGTTGATGGCCATGAATTCCTGTTCATTCATCTTCTGTCCCCTCCTCAGCCGATGCTGCCCTTCATCTCAAGGCGAATCAGGTTGTTCATTTCCACGGCGTATTCAAGCGGCAGTTCCTTGGAAACATTATCCGCAAAACCGCTGACGATATACGCGCGCGCATCCTCTTCGCTCATGCCGCGGCTCATCAGGTAGAACACGGCCTCGTCGCTGATGGAGCCGATCTGCGCTTCGTGGCCGACGTTCGCGTCCTTCGTGCGGATATCCATCGCCGGGATGGTGTCCGAGCGGGAGACGGAATCCAGCATCAGGGACTGGCAGGACACGGAGGACTTGGCGTTCTTCGCGTTTTTGCCCACCACCACGCTGGAGCGGAACGTGCTGATGCCTCCGTCCTTGGAAATGGAGCGGGTGTTGATATAGGAACTGGTATCGGGCGCGTTATGCACAACCTTCGCGCCGGTATCGAGGTTCTGCCCCTTGCCCGCGAAGGTGATACCCGTGAACTCCATGCGCGAGCCGCGCCCGTTCAAAATGCTCATCGGGTACAGATAGGAAACATGCGAACCGAACGAGCCGGAAACCCACTCGATCACGCCGCCCTCATCGACCGTCGCGCGCTTGGTGTTGAGGTTATACATGTTCTTCGACCAGTTTTCGATGGTCGAATAGCGCAGCCGCGCGTTCTTGCCGACAAACAGCTCTACGCAGCCCGCATGCAGGTTTGCAACATTATATTTCGGAGCGGAGCAGCCCTCGATGAAGTGCAGATCCGCGCCCTCGTCCACGATGATCAACGTATGCTCAAACTGACCCGCGCCCGGCGCGTTGAGGCGGAAATAGCTTTGCAGCGGGATTTCCACCTTCACGCCCTTGGGCACATACACAAACGAGCCGCCCGACCAGACCGCGCCGTGCAGCGCGGCAAACTTGTGATCCGTGGGCTTGACCAGCTTCATGAAATGCTTGCGCACCATGTCGGCATACGGGCCGGTCAGCGCGCTTTCCATATCGGTATAAACGACGCCCTGCGCGGCGACTTCCTCGCGCACGTTGTGGTAAACCAGCTCGGAGTCGTACTGCGCGCCGACGCCTGCCAGCGATTTGCGTTCCGCCTGCGGGATGCCCAGCCGCTCAAACGTATTCTTGATATCTTCCGGCACGTCGCTCCACTTGGCCTTCATGCCGGTGTTCGGGCGGACATAGGTGACGATGTTATCCATGTTCAGCCCTTCGATGGAAGGGCCCCAGTCCGGCACGCGCATATTCTGATAGATTTGCAGCGATTGCAGGCGGAAAAGCTGCATCCACGCGGGATCATGCTTTTCTTTTGAAATCTGCTGAACGATTTCCGGGGTCAGGCCCGCGCTGAGCTTGAACGCGTCCTTTTCGTCGTCCCTGAAATCGTAGATGCTGCGATCAACGTCCTCGACGTAGGTTTTTTCTTCGTTCATGGGTCTTTCCCTCTTCTCAGCGCTGCTCGTATTCGGCAAAGCCGCTCTCGTTGATTTCCTCCACCAGCGACGCGTCGCCGTTCTTGATGATGCTGCCCTCCACCATCACGTGGGTCGCATCCACATGCAGCGATTCGAGAATCTTGGTGCTGTGGGTGATGATCAGCAGGCTGCCCTTGCAATCCTCCTGATATTTGCGGATGCCGGCGGAAACCGTGCGCACCGCGTCCACGTCCAGGCCGCTGTCCGTCTCATCCAGAATGGCCAGCGCGGGCTTGAGCATCAGCAGCTGAAGGATTTCCGCCTTCTTCTTTTCGCCGCCGGAGAAGCCGACGTTCAGGTCGCGCTCCGCGTAAGAAGGATCCATATCCAGCAGCTCCATCGCGCGCTCCAGCTCCTTTTTGAAGCTCCACAGGCGCAGGCGGCTGCCAGTTTGCAGTTCCACCGCGTTGCGGATGAACGCGCCCAGCGTCACGCCCGGCACCTCCAGCGGCGCCTGGAAGGAAAGGAACATGCCCATCTTCGCGCGCTCGTTGGCGGCGGCATGGGTGATATCCTGCCCCTTGAACAGAATCTGCCCTTCGGTCACATGGTAGCGCGGGCTGCCCATCAGCGTGTAGCCCAGCGTGGATTTGCCCGTGCCGTTCGGCCCCATGAGCACATGGGTCTCGCCCGTGCCGATTTCCAGATTGACGCGATCCAGAATCGGCTTATCTTCAACGCTTACGCTCAGCCCTTTTACGGCCAGAAGCTCTTTTTCCATTGCATGACACCCCTTCATACTGTAAAACCCCGCAATTCCCAGCGGGATATTAGGATATAAAGCCGAATTGACGGGGCGGAAAGCAAAGTTTGCCCCGCCCCTCTCGAACAGCCGAATTATACGCCTATCCGCTTTTTCTGTCAAGGCCTGTTTTTTCGCGCGGTCAATCGTTTTTCCGCGCGTCAATCGCCGCCCGCACGGCGCAGGCCAGTTTGCCCGGCTCGACCGGCTTGCCCAGATAGCCGTCCATGCCCGCTTCAAAGATCCGCTCGCGCACATCGTCGAACGAATTCGCCGTCATCGCGATGATCGGGATATCCGCCGCGTCCGCCCGGCTGTCGGCGCGAATGGCGCGCGCCGCTTCGCATCCGTCCATCACCGGCATCTGCATATCCATCAAAATCGCGTCATATGTACCCGCGCTCGAAGCTTCAAACTGCCGAAGCGCCTGCAAACCGTCCGCCGCCCGGTCGCAGGCCGCGCCTTCGTTCATCAGCAGCCGCTGAATGATTTCCGCGTTCATGTCTCCGTCCTCGGCCAGCAGGATGCGAACGCCTTCCAGCCGCTTTGCGCCGTCGTTTATCGCCGGACGCGCACAAGCGCCCAAATCGACGGGCCTGCGTTCCTCCTGCTCGTTTTCCAGCACCGCCATCACCTTTTGCACCTGCGTCTGAATCTGCCGGGCGAACCGCTTCACGTCCTCCCCGTCTTTCGTCTTGTTCATCAAAATCGTCAAACCGAGCACGGCGTTGAGCGGCGTTCGTATGCCCCGGCTGACGCTGCGGATCAGCCGGCTTCGCTTATCCTGCTCGCTCACCACCTGCTCGTGCAGACTCTCCGCCCGCCGGACGGATTCGCGAAGCGCCGCGTTGACGCTTTCCAGCTCGCGGTTCGCCTTCTCCTGCGCCAGCTCGTTCTGCCGCGCGTATTCCGCCTTGTGGTTCGCGTCGATCATCTTGTGCACGCTCGCATCCAGCAAAGCGGCCACAGCCGCCAGCATCACCCCGGTGATGGCGACAATGCGCGCAATCAGCACCGTGTAATCCTTCATCACGTTCTGCACCAGCGAACACGCCGCCTCGCAGACCACCATATACGGCGTATCCGCAATGGGATGATAGGCCAGATATACCCGCTCTTTCTCCGTCCTGAGCGTTCTGCATCCGGCCAGCCCCGCGCCGATATCGTCCTTTGCCCTCTCCTTATCCGCGCCGGTATAGCGCAGAAAGATGTCGTTTTTATTCCATACGTCGTCTGCGGCGTAGACCACGCGCCCGCTCTGTTCCACAATGCAGACGTTCGCCTGCCCGTTATAGGCGTAAAAGGAGAGCGCGCCGTTGATGCTGCCCGGCGTATAGGCCAGCGCGATTGCGTCGTACTGCCCGCCCTCCACCTCAAACGGATCAATCGGTTTCACAACAAAAAAGGCCTCGTCGCCGTTCCAACGCCGATAGCCGGAAAGCGTCTTCCCCGTTTGCAGCTTTTTGCTGTTTTCCTGATCCAGCGCATGCCAGCCGCTTTGCCCGCTCAGGCTGATATAATGCCCGTCCATCGCCACAAAAAGGATATCGAGCACACTCTGCCCATCCAGCGCCATCAGGAAGCGGCTGTCCATATTCAAATCAATCGTCCGATGGCCGTCCGCGAACAGATAGCGCTCCATCGCCTTGGCCAGATAAGCCGACGTGTTGAGCCGCGTGATATACGGCTTTTCGAGCTGCTCCATGATGGCTTCCATGTCCTGCTTGCAGCTTTCGTCGATGTATTCCTTCGCCGCGCGCAGGCCATACACCAGAAAACCGACGATGCACAGAAAAATCATCGCGCATGCCGCGGTCGCGGCGCCCATCAGACGTTTGATTCTTCTTCTGTTTTTCATGGTCGATAAGCACTCCTTTTTGCTCTGCCGATTTTGCAACGGACTGACCCGCTTTAATGGTTTATTCTATGTTTGATTCCCGCGTGATATGATATAATAAATGTGGTTTTTTTGAAGGAGGCGACGTTTATGTGCACAGCCGTATCTTTTCTTTCCGGCGATTTCTATTTGGGCCGCAATCTGGATTATGAGTTTTCCTATGGCGACGAGGTGACGATCACCCCGCGCGGCTATACGTTCCCCATGCGCGGCCGCGCGCCCCTGCGCACCCGCTACGCCATCATCGGCATGGCCTACGTGCAGGGCGATTACCCGCTCTATTACGACGCGGTTAACGAGAAGGGCCTTGGCATTGCCGGGCTGAACTTCGTCGGCAACGCGGCGTATTTCCCCGCTCAGGATGGGCGCGACAACGTGACTCAGTTTGAGCTGATTCCGTGGCTGCTCGGCCAATGCGCTACGCTGGCCGAGGCGCGCGAACACCTGAGCCGCTTAAACCTGCTGAACGAGCCGTTCAGCCCTCAGCTTCCGCTGGCGCAGCTGCATTGGCTCATCGCGGATCAAACCGGCTCGATCACCGTCGAATCCACGGCGGACGGCCTGCATGTTTACGATAACCCGGTCGGCGTGCTGACCAACAACCCGCCGTTTCCGATGCAGCTCTTCAACCTCAACAACTATATGGCACTCTCGCCGGAATCCCCGGTCAACACATTCGCGCCGGATGCGCCGCTGGCAACGTACAGCCGCGGCATGGGCGCAATCGGCCTGCCGGGCGACCTTTCCAGCCAATCGCGTTTTGTCCGCGCGGCGTTTGTCCGCGCGCACGCCCTGTGCCAGCCGACGGAAGCGAGCCGCGTCAACCAGTTTTTCCACATCCTCACCTCCGTGGAACAGCAGCGCGGCTGCTGCGCGCTGGGCGAAGGCAAATACGAAATCACGCTGTATTCCAGCTGCTGCAACGCCACCCGCGGCGTCTATTACTACACTACGTATGAAAACCGGCAGATCACAGCCGTGGATATGCACAAGGAGAATCTGGACGGCGGCGCGTTGATCCGCTATCCGCTGCTCCAAGGCCCCGCTTTCCGCGCGCAGAACTGACCGCCGCATCCGCCCGACGCGCGCCGCCGGGCTTTTTTCATCCATTCATGCAACCGTTTGGGTTACATGGATTCGTTTGAATCAAACCGAGTGGGTAACTTGAAAAAACGCGGTGTATTTCGACAAAAAATGATATTTTTTGTCGTTTTCCGAAAATGAACCGCGCGAAAAATGAATTTTCCCTTGCATTTACAAGTTGTCTATTCTATAATAGAGAAGTAACACACATGTTCTGATTTTACCAATCCCATTCGAATTCTGGTTGCATGGCCGTGTTTTTCGGGGGTTGATGGGCGCTCAAAGCCGAGGTGATCTCTCCTTCATGACGACAGAAAAGCAGAAAATCCTGATTGTGGACGATTCCGAAATGAACCGCGCCATTTTGACCAGTATTCTGGATGACGGCTATGATTTTCTAGAAGCGGAAAACGGGCTTCAGGCCGTCGATATTCTCCGCGTTCATTCCGATATCAACCTCGTCCTGCTGGATATCGTCATGCCCGAGCTGGATGGCTTCGGTGTGCTTTCCATCATGAACGAGCAGCACTGGATCGACCATACCCCGGTCATCATGATCTCGGCGGAAAGCGATTCCGTGCTGGTTGAGCGCGCCTATCAGCTCGGCGTGACGGATTATATCGGCCGCCCGTTCGATAAAGCGGTCGTCCGCCAGCGCGTAATCAATACGCTGATGCTCTACGATAAGCAGAAGCACCTGATGCGCATGATCACCGAGCAGGTTTACAGGCGCGAAAAGAGCAACAGCCTGATGACCAGCGTACTCAGCCACATCGTTGAATTCCGCAACGGTGAAAGCGGCCTGCACGTGCAGCACATCCAAACCGCCGTGGAGCTTTTGCTGCATCAGCTGATGCGCAAGACGGATCGTTACGCCCTCACGGAGGACGATATTTCGCTGATCAGCACCGCCTCCGCCCTGCACGATATCGGCAAAATCAGCATCCCGGATTCCATTCTCAACAAGCCCGGCAGGCTCACGCCGGAGGAATTCGAGGTCATGAAGACGCACACGACCGTCGGCGCGTCCATCCTGCAAAACCTCCCGATGGCGCAGGAGGAGCCGCTGCTTCAGGTCGCCTATCAAATCTGCCGTTGGCATCACGAGCGGTATGACGGGTGCGGCTACCCAGACGGCCTTGTCGGTGAAAAAATACCGATTACGGCGCAGGTCGTCTCGCTCGCCGACGTATACGACGCGCTGACCAGCGAGCGCTGCTATAAAAAGGCGTTCTCGCACGAAACCGCCATTCAGATGATTCTGAGCGGCGAATGTGGCGTATTCAACCCGCTGTTGATCGAGTGCCTGCTCGAAATTCGAGATACCCTGCGGCAGGAGATCAACACGCTGCCGGAAGCGCGCAATTTCGGCATTGCCGCGCAGCGCATTTCCGATAATATGGTGCTGGAGGACGATCTGCCCTTCGAAAACAACCTGCAATACCGGCTTGCTTACGAGCGCGAAAAGAAAACGTTCTTCGCCCATTTCGCGGGCAATATCCAGTTTGATTACAGCATTCTGCTCGATACGGTTTCCATCAGCGACTATACCGCCGATCCCATCTACGAAAATCAGGAGTTCACGACGGAGGAACTGGTTCGCCTCCACGCCATTTCGGATAAGGATCGCGAATGCTTGCAGGACGCTGCCAAACAGACCACGCCCGAATCGCCCAACGCCTCCATCTCGGCAACGGCCATCATCCACGGCGAAAAAGCGCTCTGCCGAATCGCCATTCGGACGCTGTGGTCGCGCGAATTGATCCGCAAGATGATCGGCGTGGTCGGCTATGTCACCCGGATCGACCCGGATTCTTTCGTTGCCCCGGCGCTCAGCCTCAATATGAACAACATCACCGGCCTTCAGGCGCGGACGATCATGCAGGAGCTGCAATTCTACTTCGATAAGGTTCGCCTCGTCAACCCGGATAATTACGCCGTTTACAAGCTGAATGACGACGGTTCGCTTTCCCGCCGCGAACATCCCTGTTACGCGATTTGGGGTTCGGAGCAGGCGTGCCACAACTGCGCGGGCTGCAAAGCGCTGTCCAGCAAGAACCGCGTCATTAAGCTCGAACTGACGCAAACCGGCATTTATCAGGTCATCGCGAAGGCCGTCGTCGTGGAGGGCTGCCCCTGCGTGCTGGAACTGATTTCCCATTCCGATACGGGCATCTGGTTCACCTCGCACGGAAGGGAGCTGCTTCTGGAAAAATACGGGCGCGATTTTTATACCGATGCGCTCACCGGCGCGTACTGCCGCCAGTATTTTGAAGACCAGCGTTCCGCTTTGCAGGATATGGACGGCATTGTGATGATCGACGTCGATCACTTCAAGGCCATCAACGACACATACGGCCACCCGGTCGGCGATATCGCCCTCAAAAAAATCGCCAGCGCCATTCTCTCCTGTATCCGCAGCACGGACATGCTCATTCGGTATGGCGGCGACGAATTTCTGGTCATCTTCCCGCAGATTCAAAAAGAAGCATTCGCGCTCAAAATGCGCTATATGCAGGATGCCGTCAGCCGCGCCGCGGTGGATGGCTATCCCGATATCCGGCTTTCCATCAGCATCGGCGGCGTGTACCGCGTCGATCCGCTGATGGAGGCCATCCGGCAGGCCGATCAACTCATGTATCGCGACAAGGCCCACAAGGGCGTTCTCCGTTTGTGATGGAAAGGAAGTACAAGGTCATGACGCTTCAAGAGTTTTATGCCCAAATCGGCGGCAACTACGCCGATACCGTCTGCCGCCTGTGCAACGATTCGCTCGTTCTGCGTTTCGTTAAAAAATATCCGGCCAATCCCTCTTTTGACGAGCTTCGCGACGCGATTGCGAAATCCGATTGGGAAACCGCTTTCCGCGCCGTGCATACGCTCAAGGGCGTTGCGCAGAACCTGGGGTTTGATCGGCTGTATGCCGTCAGCGTACCGCTGACCGAGGCCATGCGCGGCCCGAAACCACTCACCGATCCCGCCCTCTTCACCGCCGTGGAAACCGTGCACAACGAAACCGTCGCCGCTATCGCGAAGCTGGACGCGTAACCCGGTTTATCCTTTTTTGCAATATGAAAAGCCCCTGCCGTTTTGCCGCGGCAGGGGCTTTCCGTTATAGGATGGTTATAGGATGATTTTTAGGATAGCGAATCAAATCTGACCCGGGAATTCCATGCAGAGCCGATCGGCCGTTTCCTGCCCGAATCGCTTTTTCAGCGTTTGATAGCAGGCTTTCATGCGGCACGGGCGGCTGGTGACATTGTGCGCGTCGGACGCGGCCACGTCGATACAGCCTTTTTTCAGCATGGAATCGACCCACAATTGCGTAAAAAACGATTGTTTGCGGCAAATCGTATCCGCGTTCATCTGCATATGGATGCCGTATTGCTCCCGAAGCGCCTGAACGCGCCCCGGCCAGCGCAGGCATCTGTAACGCTCGATATGCGCGAAAATCGGCTGATATCCCACCGCCGTCAGCGCCTTCGCCGCGCCGCGCAGTTCGCTGTACGGCGCGGTCGGCAGAAACTCGACGAGCACATAATCGCTGTCCGCCAGCGTCGGGATCAGGCCGTCGCGAAGCATGCGCACGGTCTGCGGCGTATAGAAGATTTCGCACCCGGGGAGGATCTCCAGCTGCATCTTCTGTTCGTCGCACCAGCGCTGCGCCTGCCCGATCCGCTGCATCATCTGCTCCATCGGGAAAGGCTTCATCCCCGGTTCGGCGTGCGGCGTCGCGATGATGCGGTCAATGCCGTTTTCCCATGCGCGCGTCAGCATCTGCCGGGTCTGTTCCCACGTCTGCGCGCCGTCATCCAGCCCATAAATCAGATGATGATGCATATCGACAAAGCCGTAAGCAGGCGCTTGCATCAATCCTTATCGCTCTTCTTTCCGTCTTTTCCGTAATAGCCGGATTTGTAATAGTGATTATAATACGACTTATTATAATACTTTTTCGCGCTCAGCGTATCAAACGTCACCTTGTTGAGGATGCAGCCGAGAATCGGGCAGCCGGATTGTTCCATCTGGTGCTTCGCGTCCACCAGCTCGCGGCGGCGGGTCGAATTGTAATTCACAACCAGCACAGCGCCGTCGCAGCGCTTCGCGATTTCCGCCGCGTCAACCACAATGCCGATCGGCGGCGTATCGACGAGAATCAGATCGAACTGCTGCGCCAGATGGTTGAGCATTTCATCGAAATACGGCGTATCAATCAGCGTCATCGGGGAGGAAATATCGCGCCCCGCCGGCATGATGCAGGCACCGTACATGTTCGTTTCATAAATGCAGTCGTCCAGCTCGCAATGCCCCGCCAGATAATGCGCAAGGCCGAGCATTTCGCCTTCCGTTTCCAGCCGAAGGGTGGAAACAATCTGGCTGCGGCGCAGATCCGCGTCAACCAGCAGCACGCGCTTGCCGCGCTTGGCCATATTGTGCAGAATATTCAAGCACATGTACGACTTGCCCGCGCCCGGCATATAGCTGGTGATCGCGACGCGCTTGCAGTCGCGCCCGGAGAAGGAAAGGTTGGTGCAGATCGTGTTGATTGCTTCCGTGCCGGTGTAATCGAGCGCATTAAAGCGCTTAATTTTTGCCTGTCTCATGGGCTTCCTTCTCCTTTCTTCCCGCCGTGCGGCGCGCCTGCGTACTCTTGGTCTGCTTGGGCATCACGCCGAGCGTCGGAAGCTGCACGTATTTCTCGATATCGTCCACGCTGCGCAGGCGGTCATCCAGCAGGAACTGCACGACGATCACACCGCAGCTCAGCAGCAGGCCGACCATGAAGCCAAGCAGAATGTTCTTGCTCTTGTTCGGGGAGGACGGCCTGCTGGGCAGCAGCGCCTCCTCGAAGATATTCGGCTGTTCGGTGTCCATCTTCACGGCGATAAACTCGCGCGCCACCTGCGCGTAAGTATCCGCCAAATCCTTGGCTTCCTGCGGATCGGCAGAAACGACGTTGATGTACAAAATACGCGTATCCTGCGGATTCGTCACGGAAACCATGCCCGCCAGCTCGCTGTACGTGTAATCCAGCCCGAGCCGCTGGAGCACCATTTCATGGACATGCCAGTTGGAGAAAACCTCCGTGTAGTCGCTGGCCAGATAGTTGCCGATCTGCAAATCCGAAAGGTTGATTGCGGAATCCTTCGCGTTGACCACGTACAGCTTGGAGGTCGCCGTATACATGGGCGTCACGAAATAAATCGTATACACACCGGCAATCAGCGCACCGAGCACACAGGCCAACACAATGATCTTCCATTTTTCAATCAAACGATACAACAATTCAACGAGGTCAATTTCGTCTGCCCCGCTCTCTTCGGGCTGCCCGGCCCACGTCTGCTTTCTGTCAAGCTCCTGCTTCTGCGGCTGCTGCATGCTCTATCTCCTATCCTCTTTTGGTACATCCCTTATACGCCAAAAAGCGGGGCGCATCTTTTACCTCGATGCGCCCCGCCCAATTTGCTTAGTCGTTGAGCACCGCCATAGCCACGGCTGCAGCGTCGTTCATCTGCTCGACAAGCTCCGCCGGGAACACGACGGCGATATCGCCGTTCTCCAGCACCTCAGCGTCAAGCGCAACCCACTCGACGTTGTACTGGCCGTTCGCGTCGCGGGTGCCGTCATACAGGCCGATCACGACGACAACGTTCTGATCCATCTCATACTTGGTCGTGAACGTGAAGGTGACCTTCACATCCGTCGCGGTCTCCATCTGGCCCACAATCTCAAGGGTGATGAACTCGTTCATCATCAGCTTGCTGGCGTTCACGCCTTCCGGCAGCAGCACGGCAATCGCTTTCTGGGTCTCAGCCGGGAAATACGCAACGGCGGTCTTGCCGTTCACGAAAACTTCCTGATAAATCTTGGCGATTTCCTCAGTCACCGGGGCGGCGTCCTCAGCCACTTCGATGTCCCAGCCCGTCACGGCTTCAACCGTGCCGTCTTCCTTCACGGCCTCAACCGTCTTCACCTGGGTCACGTCGGTCGTCGTCTTGCTGGGAACGGCGTCCGCCATTGCGCCGGCGGCGCTGAGCGCGAGCAGCATGCTCGCAAGCACGCACGCAAACTTCTTCATAAAACCATCCTCCTATTTTTCCTTTTGAGATCTTGTCAGTAACGCCTTTTTTATTCCCGCTTTGTATAGAACGCGTCGAGAACAAAATCGACGATGGACTGCTCGTCGGCGTGGAACTCCATAAACCCGTCTTCGCCGATCACATGATCGCCTTCCAGATATTGAACGGGTTCCACCTCGTAACTATACGCCCGGTTGATCTCGTTGATCATCCGCCCCCGAACCATGTTCGTGGTCAGGTATGGCGTGAGCGTATCCAGCATGGTATTGACAAAGCCGCTGGATTCATCAATCTTTTCGCGGATCAGCGGCACGGCGGCATCCATAAAGATGCGCTGGCGCGTCATACGCGCCTCGTTCGTTCCGTCGGCCACGTCCGTGCGGCGGCGAACCAGCGTAACCGCCTGTTCGCCCGTCAGCGTGAGCGTCGCGCCCGCCCGCATCGTCGGGTCGGCCGTCGTGAAATCATCCTGAAGCGTCACCGTCACGCCGCCGAGCAAATCGTTCAGCGCCGCAATCGCATCCAGCGGGATTTCCATATACAGCTCCAGCTCCGGGCAGCCGAGCAGACCCTGCACCGCGCTCATCGTGTTCTTGCATCGCTCCTGCCTGTCCATGCCGTAACCGTGGGAAAGGCAGATCTGCATCACACGCGAACCCGCGTCGTTGCCGAACAAGCCGAGCACGTTCACCGAGGTCATCGTGTCGCGGTCGATCTGCAATTGATGAATGGTCTTGTTTTTGTGATCCAGCACCAGCAGCAGCAGAAAATCGGATTGCCCGCCGTCTCGATAGCCCTTGATCTCGTCCGTTGATTGTTTGTCAATGCCGATCATCAGCAGCGAGGTCACGTTCATCTTCTGCTCATACGTCACGCCGCCGATTTCCACCGTCGGCACTTCGCCAAAGCCATCCGTCAGTTCGCCGCGCGTCTCCGTATATTTGTTCTTTTCCAAATACCGGCCGCCGACGTAACCCAGCGCAACCAAAATCGCCAATCCGATAAGAACGGCGCCCGCCTTGAGCGCAAGCGTACGCCCGTCCTGCCTCTTAGGCCTGTAACGACCCATTTTCCCGCTCCTCCGTGCGCATGCATCAGCCTTTTGCCATGCATGTCCATATTTTAGTTGATACTTACGTTTCTGTCAAGAGGGTTTGCGCATGTTTCCGAACAATTGTAACGTAATGTTACCAATCTTCCTGTGCGTTTTGGCGCTTCATTTCTTTCTGCCCCTGTTCGTACTGCGCGCGGTCAAAAACGCCGAACCTGCCCTTCTCGCTCTTCTTGATTCGGTACATGGCGTAATCGGCGCATTTGATCAAATCCATCATCTCCGTGCCGTCCTCCGGGTACCACGCGATGCCGCCGGAAACGTGGATGCGCGTCGCCGCGCCGTTGGGCAGGTTGAAATGGCTGTTCTCCACGCCGGAAATCAGCCGGTCAATCACCCGTTGCACCTCTTCTCGGGTCTCATAACCATAGATAAGGATGTTGAATTCGTCGCCAGATACCCGCGCGCAGAGCGTGCCGTCCGGGATGTTGCGCGTGAAGCAGATCGCCGCTTCGTGGATGTATCGGTCTCCCCACTCGTGGCCGAACGTGTCGTTGGTGTGCTTGAGGTTATCCAGATCCATCATCACCACCGCAGCGTGCTTCATCTTATCGGGTTGATCGAATATCCGGCCCGCAAACCGATAGAACGCGCGGCGGTTGTAAAGCCCGGTCAGCAGGTCGTAATCGCGCTCCCGCTCGATGCGCATGCGTTCCCGCGTCGCCGTCGTCACATCCTCGGCCAGCACAATCACGCGGCTTTCAATCTGCGTCTCTTTCAGGCGCACATAGCGCTCTTTGCCATCCAGCGAACGCACGTGCACCAGCGTGCTGTCGCCCTTCTTCTCCATCGCCATCACGTTTTTCGCCATCTGCTGGTGCAGGGTTTTGATTTTTCCCAGCGTCACGCTTCGCGCGTCGCCGCTCGGCACGCCCAGCAGCGGGAAGAAATTCTCCGTCGCAAACGCGGGCGCAACGTCCATATCCTTCGACGTATCGAATTCGCAGCCCGCGATATCCACGCTCGCCATATCCAGCATCCGCAGGAAGCGCGTCGATGTGTTGATGGTTTCGCGGCTCAGCCCGGCGAACGCCTTTGCGAAGTGATCCAGCTCACGGATGCCCGTGGCGGACAGGCGCGGGATGCCGTTTTCGCCCGTTCTGGCAATATCCACCTCTTTGGACAGCTTGGCAATCGGCTTGGAAATCCGCTGCGCGATCAAAACGCTGCCCACCACGTCAAACAGGAGCATCAGCGCAATCGCCAGCAGGATCAGCCGTGCCACCCGGTCGGAGAACGCATACAGGCTTTGCGCCGAGGCCGCGCCCATCAGCACCCAAACCTCGTTGTCAAACGTCGCGTTCATATCGTAGAGCGTCAGCTTCTGCTTCTGCGTGACGTATTTGCGCCCGTCCAGCTCAAAAATAGAGCTTTCGTCCTTGCCCGCCGTCAGCGTGAGCGTTTCTCCTCTGCGCACCTTCGTCTTGCCGCTGGTCAGCTTCACCGAAGCGCGGTTCGTCGTCTTGTCGTACAGCGCCAGCAGATAGCTGCCGTCCGTGTCAAAGCCCAGCTCGCTGTACGGGAGCTGCGTATACAGGTAATCATCCAGCAGCTCGATGCCCAGCACGCCGTATATCGTGCCGTTCTCGAGCATCAGCGGCATGGAGTACGTCAGCCCGGAAGGCAGGCTCGACTGCGCGCTGGAATTCCAGCAGCCATAGTCGTGCGCTTCCAGTCTGCGCGTCGAGCGATAGGCTTCCATATATGGTTTGCAGAAATAATCGCCGTAGGATGTGCCGAAGTTGTAGCGCGTGTCCCAGCCCGTGTCGGTCGAAATGTTCATGGCCTTGACGGTCGAAATCGGCGCACATTCCAGCAGCAGATCGTTGTACTGCGTCGTCGCGCTCACTGTTGGATCGAGATCGCGCACATGGAAACCCGTCTTGGATTGCACGTTGCCGTCCAGGCTCGACGTGCTGAAGATGACGTATACGCCGGAAACCCTGTTGCGGTACATCGTCTCGATCATGTCCCCGCTGATCATGCCGATCAGTTTGCTCGCCTCTTTGGAGCTGCTTTCCAGCTCGTCCAGCGACAGCACGCCCTCGTCAATCGCGGCCTGCGTCTTTTCGTTGATGTTTTCGGCCAGCACACCGATATCCGACCATTGCTGGGTCATCTGCGATTCCAGATAGGCGGCGCGGTTGGCCACCTGCTTGCTGAGGATGGAGCGCTCGTTGCTGTTCACCTGATCAAAAACGCCGCTCACATACAGAGAGGCCAGAAGAATTGCCGCTTGCAGCAAAATCAAAACCATAAGCGGCTGCATCACGGTGCAAAAGACGGTTTTGCCCTCTTTCTTCGGACTTTGTTTCATGATGCCCCTCCGTTTCCTGCCCGGCGCGTTACTGCCCGACAATCTCGTTCAGCTCTGTCATGATCTGGGCGTACCACGCGTCAAAGCGTTCCTCGCTCACAAATTCCGCCGTGGCTTCTTCCAGCGTCGCGCCGTTTTCCATCGCTTCCACCACGCTCTGGCGATCCGCCTGCGCCGCGTCGCTCATGGAGTATTCCAGCTTCTTGCGGGCGGCCGTGCCGGTCTCAAACACCTTCGTCGTGTACAGCGTGTTCTGCTGCACAACCTGCACCGCCGTTTTCAGGCTGTCCCGAACGCCCTTCTTCATGTTCGGGCTGCCTTTTTCAATCTTGGCCATGTCGTTATCCGCCACCGTCACCGGCAGATAGCCGGAACTGACGGAAAACTCGACCGCCCAGTCGCTCTGCGTGAACCATTTGAGGAAACGCGCGGCGGCCTCCACCTGCTCGTCGCTCTTGCGAATCACCACCATGCCCGCGCCCTGCTGCACGGCGTAATCCTCGCCGCCCTCAAACTTCGGCGCGGGGTAGGTCTTGACCTCGATGGAATAGCTTTCGTCGTCGCCGCTGGTCACATGATCCGGGAAGAACGTGCACCCGGCGGAAGAACCGACGAACGCAAGCACGTTGCCCGTCTTCATATCGTCGCTGCGGAAACGGCCGGAGGATGCGAAGTAGCCCTTCACATACGGCACGTAGTAGTTATCCCAAAGCCGCTTCGCCACATCGCGCGGCAGATTCACGGTCGTCTGCCCGTCCTTCGTTTCGAAAACGTCGCAGCCCAACTGTTTCGCGCCGATGATCATGTAATTGGCCATCGCGTCGCGGCCAAAGAGCGCCTTGCCGTCGTTCGGTGTCTCCGTCAGGCTGTCCGTCCACTCGTAGTAGCGCTGCGCCATCGCAGTCAGCCCCTCGACAGTCGCGAACTCGTCGGCGCTCGTGCCCGTCGCTTCCGCGAACTTCTGCCAGTCCGTGTCGTTAACCACCAGCAGCTCTGTCGCCTTCGCTACCGGGAATACCTTCACGCTGCCGTCGCCCTTGAAGTCGCCCTCGGTGATGTAGCTTTCGATGTATTCCTTCTTATCCTTATCCGTCAGATACGGGCCGAGATCGGCAACGCGGCTCATGCTGTCCACCGCGTAGGCCGTATCCGCATAGGCCGAGAAAATATCCGGCACTTCCTGCGCGCCGACTTTGCCCTGCACCGCGTCTATCACGTTCTGTTCCAGATCGTCGACCGAACCGAGGCTCGACGCGGTGACGGTGATGCTGTTGTCCTTGCCTTCCGTCGCGTTAAACGCCTCCACAGCCTCGTTAAACGCGCCGAGCTGTTCGCCGTTGTAATATGTCCACACCGTCAGCGAAATCGGCTCTTTCTTCTTCGCGCAGCCCGTCATGCCGGCCAGTAGCGCGCAAAGGCACAGCAACCCCGCCGCCTTTTCCCATGTATTGCTCATGTTCTCTTCCAACTTTCCTATCTTATGCCTCTTTGGACGCATAAATCAACATGAATTATAGCACACGCATCCTTTTATTTCAATAAAAACGTGAAAAACACACAAAAACGGGCCATCCTCTCCGATAGCCCGTTTCGTATTCGTTTCTTACCAGCGGTTCTCCTGGGTCACAAACGCCCGGTAAATCGCGCGCGTGGCAACCTCGAAATCCAGATTATCCACGCCGACGATGATGTTCAGCTCGCTGGAACCCTGGTCGATCAGGCGCACGTTGACGCCCGCCTTCATCAGCGCGTTGAACAGCCGCGCGGAAATGCCCTTGGAGCGAACCATGCCGCGGCCCACCGTCGCGATGAGCGCCAGGCCGGAGTGAATCTCCACCGTGTCCGGCGAGCAAAGCTCGTGAATCCGCTGCACCAGCTTTTCCTTCTTCCCCTCCAAGGCGCTTTCGTGCACCACCACGCACATCGTGTCGATGCCGCTGGGCATATGCTCGAAGGAAATGCCCTGCTCTTCCAGCGCTTGCAGCAGGCGGCGGCCAAAGCCGATTTCCGAGTTCATCATCGCCTTTTCCACGTTGATGATGGCGAAATCCTTGTGCCCCGCGATGCCGGTGATGGGGTATTCGCTCTCGTAATCCTCCGCCTCGTAGCAGATCACCGTGCCCGGCTCGTCGGGATGGTTCGTGTTGCGGATGTTCGTCGGGATGCCCGCAATGCGCACCGGGAAAATCGCGTCCTCATGCAGCACGCTTGCGCCCATGTAGGACAGCTCGCGCAGCTCCCGATAGGTCACGTAGCGGATCGGTTCGGGGTTGCGGACGATGCGCGGGTCGGCCATCAGGCAGCCGGAAACATCCGTCCAGTTTTCATATACGTCCGCGTTGACCGCGCGCGCGACGATTGCGCCCGTGATGTCGCTGCCGCCGCGGGAGAAAGTTTTGACGTTGCCGTGCGTGTCGCAGCCGTAAAAGCCCGGCACAACGGCATGATCATGCCCCGCAAGCAGGCGGCTGAGCGCATCCTGCGTCTTGTCGCTGTCCAGCCGTCCCTCTTCGTCGAAGAAAATGCCCTGCTGCGGGTCGATGAAATCCCATCCGAGGTAATCCGCCAGCAGGATGCCGTTGAGGTATTCGCCCCGGCTGGCGGCGTAATCCGCGCCCGCGCCGAGCTGGATGTTGCGGCTCACCTCGTCCAGATGGCTGTCCAGATCGACCGTCAGTTCCAGCTCCCGCGCGATTTCGTGGTACCGCGCGCGAATCGTATCAAAAGCCTCCGCGAAATCGCTGCCGGATGCCGCGAGGCGGTTGCACTGATAAAACAGGTCGGTCACCTTGATATCGGTGGCGCCGCGTTTGCCCGGCGCGCTCGGCACCACGATGCGCCGATCCGCGTCGGAAAACAGAATCTCCCTGACCTTTTTAAACTGCGCCGCATCGGCCAGCGAACTTCCGCCAAATTTTGCAACTTTCATACCCATTCGGAAGCCCTCCGATTTTCTTCTTTTTCATTCTCCGGCCGCGTCGCCGGGGAATTTCGCAATCACCGTTTGAAATGTGAAGCAGATATCATTCTAAAGAATGTGCCGCATAAAGTCAAGAGTTATTCGCCCCTCGGCGCGAAAAATGCGTTTTTACACAAGATGACTCTCATTTTTTCGCGTTTTTCAGTGTATTCGGCGCTTTGGCATAGCCTTCCCGCCTAACGCATCCTATGCGCCTGCACCGCCCCGCGTGAGGCGCGGACGCAGAAAGGCGGGCTTCTCTGCCCGCCTCATTCCTGATAAGCCGCCCGCACCGGAGACGGTTTCGCGTTTTCCTCTTCGTCGCCCAGCCGCTTCCAGTTTTCAAGCGCCTGCGGGATCAGTTCCGCCACGCGCTCCATCGGCGAGGCGCTGCCCGCGCTGAGCAGCCGCACGCCGCTTTTGCCGCACACCAGAAAACCCATCGGATGAATACTCACGCCCGCGCCAGCTCCGCCGGCAAACGGCATGCCGTAAGCCCCGGCCTGCGCGCCGCTGACGGCATACTCTCCGCCGCCCGCAACAAAGCCGAACGCCACCCGCGAAATCGGGATGATCGTCGAACCGTCCTGCGTCTGCACCGGGTCGCCGATTACCGTGTTCACATCCACCATATCCTTGATGTTATCCATTGAAACGCCCATCAGGCTCTCGATGGGATGCCGCTCCATTGCAACCCCTCTTTTCGCTTCTTTTTCCCGGCTGCTTTCGCCGCCGCAAGCATAATATCGCCCACCCGCATGGAAACTATGCACCGCGCGCTGGCCGTCACATCCTGCGCGGCAAAATCCGCCATGACGCGAATGTCGCTGCACCCGGAGCGGCCCAGCCCCGCCAGCAGCCCGTCCGCCGCCGCGCGGATACCGCCCGCCGCCATCGCCGTCGCGCCCGCGTCCGTCAGCCCCGTCCGCACATGCAGCGCAATCAATTCCCAATCCGCCGCTTTCAGCACGGCGCGCGCCGTCGGCCAACCGTTTTTGAAGCTTTGCGCATCAGGCTTCTTTTTGAGACCGCGTATCGGAATTTTCAGCCGGATTTTCGCCTTTTCGATGCAGCCGCTTACGTGCACCGCAAGCATCAGCGCGCCGACGCTTGCGGAAAACTCCACCCGGCCTTCTCCCAGCCCCGCGCAGACCTCCGCCGTCACCCGGATGCACAAAAACAGGTACAGCGCAAGCACCAGCGCCACCCGTGTCTCCCTCCCTTTTTGCCGAGTTCGGCGTTGCTTTTCACCTTTTCTTCCTGTATAATAACATCAGCCGCCGGAATTTATGCGCGGCCATCATCTCAGGAGGGCAATCATGAAGCTGATTTCGTGGAATGTCAACGGCCTTCGCGCCTGTCTGGGCAAGGGCTTTGCCGATTATTTTGCGCAGCAGGACGCGGATTTTTTCTGCTTGCAGGAAACCAAGATGCAGCCCGGTCAGGCGCAGATTCCCGCGCCGGGTTATGTGGAATTCTTCAACTCTGCCGAGAAAAAGGGCTATTCCGGCACGGCGATTCTCGCCAAACAGTCTCCGCTTTCGGCCAAGCTGGGCATGGGCAGCGACCTGCACGACCATGAAGGACGGCTGATTACGCTCGAATACGAAAACTTTTTCCTCGTCACGGTGTACACGCCCAACAGCCAGCGCGGCCTGACCCGGCTGATGTATCGGATGTGCTGGGAGGAGGATTTCCGCCTCTATCTCAAAAAGCTGGACGAGCAGAAACCCGTCATCATCTGCGGCGATATGAACGTCGCGCATCGGGAAATCGACCTCAAAAACCCCAAGACGAACGTGAATAACGCGGGCTTCACCCCGCAGGAGCGCGGCGCAATGACCAAGCTGCTGGAAAGCGGATTTGTCGATACCTTCCGCTATCTCTACCCCGATGCAGCGGGCCGTTACAGTTGGTGGAGCTACATGTTCAACGCCCGCGCCAACAACGCGGGGTGGCGCATCGACTACTTCCTCGTTTCCGACCGTATCAAGGATAAAATTATCGACGCGCGCATTGACGACACGGTTCTGGGCAGTGATCACTGCCCGGTTGTGCTGGAAATCGACTTATAAAGGAGAGAGATTCAAATGAAACTGATGTTCGCTTCCGATATTCACGGCTCCCGCAGCGCCTGCGAGGCGGTGCTGGCCGCTTACAAGGCCGAAGGCGCGGAGCGGCTGGTGCTGCTGGGCGACCTGCTCTATCACGGCCCGCGCAACAACCTGCCGGATGAATACGATCCGAAGGGCGTGATTGCCCTGCTCAACGGCGTCAAGAACGACCTGCTCTGCGTGCGCGGCAACTGCGAGGCGGAGGTCGACCAGATGGTGCTGCAATTCCCGATCATGGCGGATTACGCACTGTTTGATCTGGACGGCCGCACCGCGTTCATCACCCACGGCCATCTGTTCAACCTCGATAATCTGCCGCCGCACAAGCCGGGCGACCTGTTGATTCACGGCCACACGCATGTGCTCACCGTGCAGGAAAAGGACGGCGTGACTTACATCAACCCCGGCTCTGCCGCCCTGCCGAAGGAAAACCATCCCAAGAGCTACATGATCTACGAAAACGGCGTGTTCGCCATCAAGACGCTGACCGGCGACGCAATTCTGACGCACAAAATCTAAGATATCAAAAGAAGAAGCGAGAACAGCTTGAAACCGTTCCCGCTTCTTTTTTCATGTTTATGCGAAGCATAAATGGGGTTTGGGGACT
>CAKTXH010000003.1 GCA_934630975.1 uncultured Clostridia bacterium
GACATCCGCGCAGAAGGCGATGTGATGAAGCTGACGATCAGCCTCGTGACCGGAAAAATTGCGGAAAAGCAGCTTGAACTCCTTCGTCCGGGCAACAGGCGCTTTACCATGTAGCCTCCGACGTAGCCCGCCTCGCGGGAGGTCAGGTCGCCGTTATAGCCCTGCTTGAGGTTGACGCCAAGCTCGCGCGCGATTTCATATTTCATGTTATCCAGCGCGTCCTTGGCCTGCGGCACGTTGATGCGGTTGCCGCCGCTCGTGTTGTTCGCCATTCGTTGTTTCACCTCCAATCGGTTCAGCCCTATTGTGGCGCGCGGCGAATCGCGATATTCTGACAATAACCGCCTGCCCTGTCATGAAAAGGACAAAAATACCCACTTTTTTGTAAAAAGGGTTGACAACGGGAGCGCGCTGTGCTAAAATACTCTTCGCAAGTGAGCGATGCGGTAGTAGCTCAGTGGTAGAGTGCCACCTTGCCAAGGTGGATGTCGCGAGTCCGAATCTCGTCTACCGCTCCACGTAAGCGCCTGTCTGAAAAAGACGGGCGTTTTTCTTTTGCTTTTTGCAAAATCCGGGAAGGAAAACCATCCCTCCTTCGTTAAATAGACAGGATATGGAAACGCGGTGGAAAACCGCAGAAGGAGGGAAAACTTTTTATGAAGAAAAAGATCTTTGCGTGGCTGCTTGCGGCCATGACGATGCTCAGCGCGGCGGCGCTGGCGGACGGCGGAGACTGGCACAACAGCCGTAACTTCGGCTCTACCCAATTCGCAAGCTATGCGGGCTGGTACAACGGCTATCAGAGCGCGGACGGTTTCGGCGGCATAACGGCGGCCGATCCGTGCAATCTGATGGTCATCAGCAAGAGCGTCAGCATTTGGAGCGAACCGAGCACAGGCAGCAAGCGGCTTGCCTCGGCCAGCTATGGCGAAACGCTGACGGGCGTTTCCAGCGACGGCGGGAATAACGTCATGATGGACGGAAACTTTTACGAGGTCGAATACAAGGGCAAGCGCGGCTGGGTCGGCATGCAGTACGTCGTGCGCAATGAGCTTGAAATTACGCTGATGGAGAGCAACGTTCCGGCGTATGTCGCCCCGGATGCGCGCAGCAAAAAGGTCGGCTCGCTGAGCAAAATGACGCGCTATCGCGTGATCGGCTTCTACGACGATTACTACATCGTCTCTTTCCGCGGCGCGGCCTGCGCTTATATTCCCATGAGCGCCAAGCATTATGACACCACATTTGAAGCCAAGTACAGGCAGGCGACTACGCGCAGCGGCAGCGTGGAACGCAGCACAAAGCTCCGCACCGGCCCGAGCGGCAGCTATGCCGAAATTAAGACGCTGAACGCGGGCGAACAGATCGAGTGTCTGGATGAAATCGACGGCTGGTACATGATCCGCTATTCGGGCAAGGGCGTGGACGGTCAGGTTTTCGCGTTTGTGGATTCGGACGCGGTGAGCATAAACTGGTAAAAAACGAAAGAAGAGACGATCATGCAGCGTTTTGAAATTGTGTGCGCCCGGAAATCGGATTTGGACGAGCTGACGGCGGTGGAGGCGGTCTGTTTTCCGCCGGCGGAAGCGGCGACGCGGGAGAGCTTTCGGGCGCGGCTGGATGCGTTCGGCGAATGGTTCTTCGTCGCGAAGGATGAAAGCGGAAAGATCATCGGTATGATCGACGGCATGGCGACGGACGAAGCGAGCATCGCGGACGAGATGTTTGAAGACGCGTCGCTGCACAGGCCGGACGGCGCGGTGCAGACGGTCTTTGGGCTGGACGTTCTGCCTGAATGGCGGCACAGGGGCGTTTCCGGCGCGCTGATGGCGGCGTATGTCGAGGCGGCGCGGCAGGCCGGGAGGAAGAAAGTGACGCTGACCTGCAAACAAAGGCTGATCGGCATGTACGAGCACTTCGGCTTCCGCCTGATGGGCAGGGCGCGCAGCGAACACGGCGGCGCGGAATGGTTCGACATGGATTTGATTTTCTAAAAACCCGAACTTTTTTCAAAAGAAAGAGAATTTCTATCGGAAATCAGTTGCTTTCCACGCGTTTTTTTGCTACAATACGGGGCGCAACATCTTTAAACGTTGTTCTTGTGACGAAAGAAAGGGGAACTTCAACGATGGCTAAGCAGCTTGAAATGATGTATGAAGGCAAGGCGAAGCAGGTCTTTGCGACCGACGATCCCACCCTCGCGGTGATCCATTATAAAGACGACGCGACCGCGTTCAACGGCCTCAAGAAGGGCACGATTGTGGGCAAGGGCGTGGTGAACAACCTCGTCAGCAACCATCTGTTCAAGATGCTGGAAGCGCATGGCATCAAGACCCATCTGGTCGAGCAGCTCAACGAGCGCGACAGCCTCGTGCGCCGCGTGTCCATCGTGCCGCTGGAGGTCATCGTGCGCAACATTGCCGCGGGCAGCCTTTCCAAGCGTCTCGGCCTGCCGGAAGGCACGAAGCTCAAGAGCACCGTGCTGGAATACTGCTACAAGGACGACGCGCTCGGCGACCCGATGATCAACGATTACCACATCGCCGCGATGGGCTTGGCGACGAAGGAAGAGATGGAGCAGATTTCTTCGATGGCGCTCAAGATCAACGACCTGCTGACCGCCTATCTGAAGGATCTGGGTATCGAGCTGATCGACTTCAAGCTCGAGTTCGGCCGCCTCAACGGCGAAATCGTGCTGGCGGACGAAATCTCCCCGGATACCTGCCGCTTCTGGGACAGCAAGACCGGCGAAAAGCTGGATAAGGATCGCTTCCGCCGCGATCTGGGCCATGTCGAGGACGCGTATCAGGAGATTCTGCGCCGCCTGATGGGAGGACACGAGGAATGATCGACCGCTATACCCGCCCGGAGATGGCGGCGCTTTGGACGAAGCAGAAGAAATTTGAAACGTGGCTCGAGGTGGAGCTGAACGCGACCGACGCGTGGGTGAAGCTGGGCAAGGTGCCCGCCGAAGCCGCCGCCGCGATGCGCAAAAACGCGAAATTCACCGTCGAGCGCGTGGAGGAGATCGAGCAGTCCACCCGCCACGACGTTGTGGCGTTCACCCGCTGCGTGGCCGAAAGTCTGGGCGAGGAATCGAAGTACCTGCACTTCGGCCTGACCAGCACGGACGTGGTGGATACCGCGCTCTCCAGCATCGTCTCTCAGGCGCTGGATATCATCGAGGCCGATATGCATAAGTTCATCGACGTGCTGGCCTCGCAGGCGGTTAAATACAAGATGACCCCGTGCATGGGCCGCACCCACGGCGTACACGCCGAGCCGACGACGCTGGGCCTCAAGTTCGCGCTGTGGTATGCCGAAATGCAGCGCAACCTCGAGCGCATGGAGCACGCGCACAAGATCACCCGCGTGGGCAAGATCTCCGGCGCGGTCGGCACGTATGCCAACGTCGATCCGTTTGTGGAAAAGTACGTGTGCGAACAGATGGGGCTTGAGCCGTCGCCCATCAGCACGCAGGTGCTTCAGCGCGACCGCTATGCCGAGCTGATGAGCGTCATCGCCATCACGGGATGCAGCCTTGAGAAGTTCGCCACCGAGGTGCGCGGCCTGCAAAAGACCGAACTGCGCGAGGTGGAAGAGCCGTTCCGCGCGGGGCAGAAGGGTTCCTCTGCGATGCCCCACAAGCGCAACCCGATCAACTGCGAAAAAATCTGCGGCCTTTCCCGCGTGCTGCGCGGTTACGCGATGGCGGCGATGGAGGACGTGGCGCTCTGGCATGAGCGCGACATCAGCCATTCCTCCGTCGAGCGCATCATCCTGCCGGACGCGACCGAGCTGCTGGATTACATGCTCACGCTGATGACCCGCATTTTGGGCGACCTGTTCGTCTACCCGGAGAACATGCTCCGCTCGATGAGCATGTCCTACGGCCTGCCGAACTCCCAGCACGTGCTGCTGACGCTGATTGACAAGGGCATGCTGCGCGAGACGGCCTATGACTGCGTGCAGCGCTGCGCCATGCGCGCATGGCAGGAGCAGAAGCCTTTCCGCGATATGCTCGAACAGGACGAGACGGTGACGAGCCATCTCAGCCCCGAAGAGCTGGACGAGTGCTTCGAGCTTTCCTATCATTACAAGCATGTGGACGAGGTTTTTAAGCGCCTCGGCCTTGAAAAGTAACGGTTCGGTCCCTAAAGCATAAACAGAATCACCCAAGAACGGATGCGTTTCTTGGGTGATTCTTCTATTTTTTTGGAAAAAGAAAAGGCGGCCTTGTAACACTTCGGCTTTTCATCTATAATAATATGAACGTTGTGCCCAGTTTAAGAACGATTTTTGGCTTTGTCTTTGGAGGCATCATGTACAAATTGCTGCTGGTTTCCGATAAAGAGGAAATCCGTTCGCTGTATCGCCATTACGCCGAGTGGAACACCCTCGGCTTTGAGCAGCCCGCCATCGCGGAAAACGCGCAGCAGGGCATTGATCTGCTCAGCCACCATCGCTATGATGCGATTTCCTCCCTGCTCAGCGTGAGCGAGGGCAAGAAGTTCTTTGCGTACCTTGCCCGCCGCCCGGATATGCTCGGCATGGAAACCGCGCGCGACGAGGCGCGCCTGCGCCGGGAAATCAGCACCGCCCGCCGCGCGCTCTCCACGCGGGACGCGAGCCGCCAGAACAAACAGGTGGACGATTATACGAAGGTTTTGCAGGGCGAGTTTTTCTGCGATCTGCTGCGCGGCGCGGCGTTTGACCGCGCGAAGATTGACGAGCGCATGCAGTCCCTCAAGCTCGAAACGCTGGATGCGAGCCGCCCGGTGGTGACTTCTTCCTTCCGCCTGCCGCAGGGCGATTACTTCCTCTCCGAGGTTTGGCGCTATGGCCGCGAGCGGCTGGAAAACGCGCTCAAAAACATCTTTGAAAACGGCGACCCGCGGATGGCGTTCGTGCTGCTGATCATCAACCCGCACCACATGCGCCTGATCGCCGTGCCGCGCGAGGATATGAGCAAAACGGAAGCGTATGACCTGATGATGGCGCATCTGGCGAGCTGTCAGGCCAACCTTGAGCAGTATTTCGAGCTGACGCTGACCATCAAGCGCGTCGTGCCCTATGACGATCTCTACGCCCTTGGCCGGGAAAACGCGGCGAGGACGGCGCACTGAACTGAAAACGAACAGGCCGTTCTCTAAAGATGGAGGACGGCCTGTTTGAACATGTGAAGAAAAAACATGCGGGGCGGACGCGCGATGCGCGCGCCGATATTCAAACGGGCGGCAAATGGAGAGGAAAGATCATGATCATCAACGATCAACTTGTGCGCGCATATCTTGGTTCGAAAGACATGGAAAAATACAGGGACGAATGGTTCTTCGGCGCGCTGGAAGCAGGGAAGAACGTCTTTGAATATTCGGCGAAAGGCGCGGAAACGGCGGAAAACGTCGAAACGCTTTGGCGGATGATTCAAAGCGTCACGCAGGATTTTCGCCCCGCCAACGCGGCAATATGGGATACGCTCTTCCCGGATTGGCCGTCGATTCCCGTTCATATCGACCTGATTGTCGGCTTTCCCAAACCGTATGACGCGGTGACAATGAAGGACGAAAGCGGACAGGCGCATATCGTGCTGGATTTGATCCGCTGGTGCGATTACGGATTCCCGAAAAAACCGGAAAGCGTGGCGCGCAACCTGCTTGCGCACGAAATGACGCATGCGTTTATCGGCGCGTGTTATCCCGAAGCGGATGCGGCGTCGGACGGCGCGGATTATCGGGCGAAACTCGACGCGCTGACATTTCACGAGGGCTTTGCCCATCTGATTGCGTATAACGATACGGCGATTGATCAAGTGGATTGGAACTCCGACTTCTGGAAGCGTGTCGAACGGGTGAGCCGCGAAAAAATGCGCGAAGCCGTTGCTGAAACCGATCCCGAGCGTCAAAGGGCGCACCTTCGAAACGGCTTCTGCGGGCGGTATGAGGAAAAATACGCCTGTATGTGCGGTATGCTCTATCTCGTGAAACAGTGGCAAAAGAGCGGCATGGACGGGCTGAAAGCGAGCTTTGCGGATTATCATGGGTTTGCGGAAAAGACGATAGAATCGTAAAAACAGATTTGAATGAATACGCGGGCGCCCCCCCAACGTATTTCTTTGCTTCAAGCAACATACCTTTCCCCAGCGGGAGGGGATGGCATGCGGGAAAAAAGCTTTGCGCTGTCGCTGGGGCTGCCGGAGGACGCGACGAGCGACTGCGCGCGCGTGACGCTCAGCGGGCAGAGCGCGGCGCTTGTGGAAGGCCAGCACGGCGTGATCGAGCTGACGGAAAGCCGCGTGCGCCTGCGGACGGGGCGCGGCGTGCTGACCGTGCTGGGCGAAGGGCTGCGCCTGCGGGAACTCTCCGTCGATGCGGCGCTCATCGAGGGGCGCGTGATGACGGCGACCTATGCCGGGGGAGGGCGAACGCCATGAACCTGACCTTGGAGATTTCCGGGCTGAATCTGGAACGCCTGCTCCGCGCGGCGGGGGAAGGCGGCGTTCAACTGCAAAACGTCCGCCGGGTGGACGAGCGAACCGTGCGCGTTACGGTTTCAGCGGCGCAGAAAAAGAAGCTGGCGGCGCTCTGCGAAAAGTACGGCTGGCAGATGACGGAGGTTCGCGCAGGCTGGCCGCTGAGACTCGCCAGAAGCATGAAAAGACGATGGACGCTCGGCATAGCCATGCTGCTCAGCGTCTTTTTGGTCTATGTCTCTTCCGAAATGATCTGGCGGGTGGAGATTTCCGGCGCGGGGGAAAACGTCGCGGAGGTGCGCCGCTGTCTGGAAACGGAAAATGCGCGCGTCGGGCGGCTGAAAAAGCGGGTTTCGACGGATCAATTGGCCGCGGCGCTGTCGCTGGCCGCGCCGGGGCTGGCGCATGTCGCCGCGCGGTACGAGGGCAGCACGCTGGTCATCGACTGCCGGCAGGCGCGCGAGGGCGAACAGGCGGGCGTGGCCGGACAGGGCGCGGATATCGTCGCGGCGCGGGAAGGCGTCGTCGTGCGCATCAGCGCGGAAAGCGGCACGCCGAAGGTCAAGCCCGGTCAGGCCGTGCGCAAGGGACAGACGCTGATCGCCGGGCAGGAGCGGACGCTCGGCGGCGAAACGCGCGCCTGCCGGGCGCAGGGGGAGATCGTCGCCCGATGCTTTGCCGAAGGCGAGGCGCGCGTGCGGCTGAACGTGACGGGCACGGTGGAAACGGGCGAAACCCGCCGACGTGTGCGCATCGAAAGCCCGAAAGGGAGCCGCATGGTGCAGGATGCGGCGGATTTTGACCAGCAGGATATCGGCGTGGAGATTCAGCCGATCGTCGGGCTGTACCTGCCCGTCTGGCGGCGCGTGGAGACGCTTGCGCGTACCGTCAGCGTGCCTCAAAGCCGAACAATGGCCGACGCGCGCAGTCAGGCGCAGGGCGCGGCGGAAAAAATGGCCAAATTAAACTGCCCGGCCGGGGTCGAAATCCTTGACAAATGGGTAGAATATAGTATGATAGATGATGAGTTCGTGTATGCGACTGTGGTGCTTGTTTTTGAAGCGCCCATCGGCGCGCGGCACGGCGCAGATTAGCCCTTCGGGGCGTGGGAGGACTGCTTCTTTGGCAGAGGATCAGAAATTGGCCTCGGCATCCGGGGCTTTGCAAAACCTGTTCGGCACGGGGGACGAAAACGTCCGCCTGCTGGAAAAACTGATGCGCGTGCATGTAGCCCTGCGCGGCGGCGATATCGTGGTGGAGGGCGAAGACGAGCGGGACGTGGACAGCGCCCGCGAGATTTTGAAAAAGCTCTGCGCGCTGGCCGAAAAGGGCGAGCGCGTGGATACGGCGGTGGTGCAATACGCCGTCAGCCTGCTGGAAAAGGGCGAGCTGGATCAACTGGATAACCTGTACGGCGAAATCGTGGCGACGACCTTCCGCGGCCGCCCCATCCGCTGCAAGACGCTGGGTCAGCAGGCGTATGTGCGCGCGATTCGCCGCAACACGCTGACCTTCGGCATCGGCCCGGCGGGCACGGGCAAAACCTATCTGGCGATGGCGATGGCCGTCTCCGCGCTCAAGAGCAAGGAGGTCGAGCGCATCGTGCTGACCCGTCCGGCGGTGGAAGCGGGCGAAAAGCTGGGCTTCCTGCCCGGCGACCTCAACCAGAAGGTCGATCCCTATCTGCGGCCGCTGTATGACGCGATGTTTGATATGCTCGGCGCGGAAACCTGTCAGCGCATGCAGGAGCGCGGCGTGATTGAGGTCGCGCCGCTGGCGTACATGCGCGGCCGCACGCTCTCCGACGCGTTCATCATCCTCGACGAGGCGCAGAACACCACCACCGAACAGATGAAGATGTTTTTGACGCGCATGGGTTTCCGCTCGCGCATCGTCGTGACGGGCGATCCTTCGCAGATCGACCTGCCGCGCGGCAAACGGAGCGGCCTGACCGAGGCGGTCGAGGTGCTGGAAGGCGTGGAGGATATCAGCGTTCAGCGGCTGACGCATCACGACGTGGTTCGCCACGAGCTGGTGCAGGCCATTGTGCGCGCGTATGACGAACACGCCGCCCGCGCAAAGGAGGAATGGAGCGATGGACGTTACGCGCAAGAGCGCCCGCAAATGGATTGACAGCCTGAGCCTGCGGGTGCAGCAGGCGCTGTTTGCGGCGGTGACTTACCTCATCCTGCTGGCGATCTGCCTGCTGGCGATTTCGCCGGAGCAATACGATTTGAGCGTGGGCGACGTTGCGCCCAAGACGATCACGGCCAGCAAGGATATCGTCGATGAAATCACGACCGAGCGGCGCAGACAGGCCGCGGCGGACGCGGTTTCCCCGGTTTATTACAAGGACGACACGGTTTCCGATACCGTGCTTTCCGATATGGACGCGGTGTTCTCTGAGCTGCGCGCCGTGCGCGAGCTGGGCGAACAGATTCAAACCGCGTGGGGCGAGGACGGCGGCTCGTTCACCGAGGCGGATTACGCGCAGGCCTCCGGGCTGGTGACGCGGCTGTCGCTGAGCAATTACCAGCTCCGCACGCTGATGAACACCAGCGAGAGCGATTTTGAAAGCCTGTACCAGTCGCTCGTTTCCGCGACGCGCACGACGCTGGTTTCCACCATCACCGAAGGCCAGATCAACGACGCGATCAACAACATTCAGCAGATCGTCTCCTACAACACGCGGACGGATCTATGGTATAACGTCGCGATTCCGACGCTGCGCGCCTGCCTCAAGGCGAACATGCTGATTGATCAGGAGGCGACGGAGGAAAACCGCCAGAAGGCCAGCGACGCGGTGGAACCGACGGTCTATAAGCAGGATCAAAACATCGTGGTCAAGGGCGACCGAGTGACGGCCGAACAGATTGCGGTGCTCGAATCCCTCGGCCTGCTGGAGGGCAACAGCTTTGATTATCCGCTTTATATCGGCACGGCGGTGACGCTGGCGCTGATTCTGGCGGGCGCGTATCTGTACGCCTATCTCTTCGCCAAGCCGATGCTGAGCATGGGGCCGAGCGCGCTGGTGCTGCTGATTGCGGGCGTGCTGACGGTGCTGCTGTGCCTGCTGATGGGCGAATACCTGAACATCAACGCGATGCCCGTCGCGCTGGGCGCGATGCTGGTGGTCAACCTGCTGGGCGCGCGCGCGGCTTACGTGGCCAACATGGCGCTGACGCTGATTATCACGCTGCTGACGGCGAAGGGCACGGGGCTGGTCACCTCGCAGACGCTCAGCGTGCTGCTGACCTGCTCGCTGGGCGGGCTGGTTGCCATCTACATGCTGCGCAAAAACACGGCCCGCGTGATGGTCGTGGTCAGCGGCCTTGTCGTCGGCGCGGTGAACTTCGGCATCCTCGTCTGCGTCCGCGCGCTGACTTCCAGCGACATGAGCGGCGTGTGGACGGATATGGCCTATTCCGTCGGCGGCGCGGTGGTTTCCGCCGTGCTCTGTGTCGGCTTGCAGCCGATTCTGGAGACGGCGTTCAACCTCGTCACGCCTTCCAAGCTGATTGAGCTTTCCAACCCGAATCAGCCGCTTCTGCGGCGGCTGATGATCGAAACGCCGGGCACATATCATCATTCGATGGTCGTCGCGAATCTGGCGGAGGCCGCGGCGGAGGCGGTCGGCGCGAACGCGCTGCTCGCCCGCGTCGGCGCGTATTACCACGACATCGGCAAGCTGATTCGCCCGATGTATTTCAAGGAAAACCAAATGGGCGAAAACCCGCACGACAAGACCGACCCGCGCGTCTCCACCGCGATTCTGACGGAGCATACCCGCGACGGCGTGGAGCTGGCGCGTAAGCACCGCCTGCCCGAGCCGATCATCGACATGATCCGCCAGCACCACGGCGATACGCCGGTGATGTATTTCTACGCCAAGGCGGTGAAGATGCTGGGCGAGGAGAATGTGGATATCCGCGATTTCCGCTATGACGGCCCGAAGCCGCAGACCGCCGAGGCCGCGATTCTGATGCTGAGCGACACGGTGGAGGCCGCCGTCCGCGCCCTGCCCGACCCGACGCAGGAGAAAATTTCCGCGCTGATCCGCAAGCTGGTGCGCGGCAAGATGGAGGACGGCCAGCTGGACGAATGTACGCTGACCTTCCGCGACATCGGCAAAATCTGCGCGGCGTTTGAAACGGTGCTGCAAGGCGTTTTCCACGAGCGCATCGAATACCCCAGCGTGGATTTGAGCCGCGCGCAGCACCACAGCGAGCAGAAGCAGGCGGCGCAGAAGACGGAGGCAAAAGCATGATTTTGGAGTTTGAAGACGAAAAGAACCTGCTGGACGAGCAGACCCGCGCGCTGATGCAGACCTGCTCGCAGGCCGCGCAGCAGGCGGAGGGCGTGACGCTGCCGCTGTCCGTGTTCATCCGCGTGGTGGACGACGACGAGATTCGCGAGATCAACCGTGAGCAGCGGGGCAAGGACGCCGCGACGGACGTGCTCTCCTTCCCGACGGTGAATTATCCCAAGGGAAAGACGGCGGGCGCGTGCGAGGCGCTGCTGCGCGAGGAATTCGACCCGGACACGGATGCCTGCGCCATCGGCGACATCGTGATCTCGATGGATCACGTGCGCGCGCAGGCAGCGGAATACGGCCACAGCGAACGGCGCGAGTGCGGCTATCTGCTGACGCACGGGCTGTTCCACCTGATGGGTTACGATCACATGACCGACGAGGATAAGCCCGTGATGCGCGCGATGGAAGAAAAGGCGCTCGCCTCCATCGGGCTGACCAGAGAGGGGTAACGAACATGACGGATGAAAAGCTGCTTGAGCTGGCGCTGGATGCGCGAAAGAACGCCTATGTGCCGTATTCCGGCTATGCCGTCGGCGCGGCGCTGCTGACGGAGGATGGAAAGGTATTCACCGGCTGCAACATCGAAAACGCGGCCTACGGCAACACGCTCTGCGCCGAGCGCACCGCGCTGGTCAAGGCCGTGAGCGAGGGTTACCGCAGGTTTACAAAAATCGCGATTGCTTCGAGCGGTTCCGCGCCGTATCCGTGCGGCGCGTGCCGTCAGTCGCTCTATGAATTTGCGCCGGGGCTTGAGGTGCTGGTCACGTGGGACGGCAACGTCGAGCGCGCGCCGCTCTCCGAGCTGCTGCCGCACGGCTTCGGCCCGTCGTCGCTGGGCAAGTAAAAAACGATAAAGGAATTAAAACAGTGAAAAGCGAAAATACAACGAAATTTCTTTCGGGCTTCGCCGCGATTGTCGGCCGCCCGAACGTCGGCAAATCCACGATGATGAACGCGATGGTCGGCGAAAAGGTCGCCATCGTTTCCAACCGCCCGCAGACGACGCGCAACCGCATCATGGGCGTGGCCACGGATAAGGATTGGCAGATCGTCTTCCTCGATACGCCGGGTCTGCACAAGCCGCGCACGCGTCTGGGCGAGTACATGGTCAAGAGCGTGCAGGACGCGATGGACGGCATCGACGTGCTGCTGGTGCTGGTGGACGTAAGCGAAATCGGCCCGCAGGATCGCGCGATTGTCGAGGAGATGAGCGCCCGGAACGTGAAGAAGATTCTGGTGCTCAACAAGACGGATATCGTCGAGGAAGCGCGGCTCATGGCGGCGATTCAGTCCTTCGCCGAGGCGGGCTATGACGCGATTGTGCCCATCAGCGCGCGCACGGGCAAGGGCATGGACGAGCTGAAAAAGCTGATCGTCTCCTATCTGCCGGAAGGGCCGAAGTACTTCCCGGACGACATGATGACCGACCAGCCCGAACGCCAGATCTGCGCGGAGATCATCCGCGAAAAGGCGCTGCTGCATCTGCGCGAGGAAGTGCCGCACGGCATCGGCGTGGAGATGATGGCGATTAACAAGCTGAGCGATAACCTGACCGAGATTCACGCGACGATCTACTGCGAGCGCGCGAGCCATAAGGGCATCATCATCGGCAAGCAGGGCGCGATGCTGCGCACCATCGGCGCGGAAGCGCGGCGCGATATCGAGAATCTGCTGGGCACGAAGGTGAACCTCCAGCTCTGGGTCAAGGTTCGCGAGGATTGGCGCAACCGCATGGACGACCTGCGCACACTGGGCTACGAGAGCAACTGACGCCCTCAGGGTGGACACGCCGTTTGCATATGCAGCGAGGGCGGCCTGTGCGCGACGAAAATAAAACGATTCTTTTTGGAAAAAAATGAAACAAACGCCGCGGTTCTCTCGTCTTATAGACAGAAGGAAACGCGGCGTTTTTTCGCGTGGGAAGGAGGAAGAACATGAAAAGATGGGGAATCGTATTGGCGGCGCTTCTGCTGACGGCAGGATGCGCGCTGGCCGACGACAGCGGCTTCGGGCTGGACAACGAGCGGGCGCAAGCCATCTATTGGGAATATCCGGGCGCGGTGATTGAGGATTATGCCGAGGTCGAGACGGCGGGGCGGTCGTTTGCCTTCATCCTGTTTAAGCAGGAGCAAAGGCGAATGGCAAAGGTTTACTTTGCCAGCGAATTCGGCTGGACGGATTGGTTTGTGACGGCGGAGGGCGTGCCGCAGGGCGGACGCGGGCGGCTGGAAACGGAGGGGGAATCCGTCACGATTTCGGCGGCGGACGGGAACGGCGCCCTGCGGACGATCACCTACGCATGGGACGCGGCGATGCCGAACGAGCCGAAGGGCACGGTGGAGGATCGGAAACAGTTTGTCGGCGGTTTCAGGCTGACAGCGTATGACGGTGCGTGGGTGGACGCGGACGGCGTGATCCATTTTGCCGAGGGCGATGCGAAGGTCGAGCTGCTGAACGATATGCGCTATCTGGCTTACGGCAATCTGCCAAAAACGCGGGAGGAAGCGCTGGAAAACAGCGATGTGCCGCCGGGATTCAGCTTTTCCAGCCCGCGCTCGGACACACTTTTCGGGCAGGTCGTGCCGCTTTCGGCGGATCACAGCCGCAAGGTCTATCTGGGACCCGGCAGGGATTACCCGCGGTCGGGGAACGGCAAGGCGGCGGTCGGCACGAACGGCTGGGTGCAGGTGTTCGGCCAATACGACGGCTGGCTGCTGATTCAATACCATATCGACGGGGATCATTATCGAATCGGCTGGATTGAAAAAAGTGCGCTGCCTGCGGGAACGAAGGTCGAGCGGCTGAAAATGAGCGATTTCTGGGAGAACGAACTGTATCAGCAGGAGATTATGGAGGATTGCGTGATGACGGATGATCCGCTGGGGAGCGGCGCGGCGATTGCGCATCTAAAGACGGGGCGGAAGGTTTGGAGCCTCGCTTTTCTGGGCGCGGAATGGGAAATGATCGTTGTGGAGATCGACGGACAATGCTATTGGGGCTTTGTCCCGACCAACTGCATGTCGCATGGATGATGGAGGGAAAACATGAAAAGAGTCGTTTTGTGGGTTTGCGCGCTGATGATGACGCTGATTGCGTCGGTTGGCGTTGCGGGAAAGTATTCGCCGTATTTCGCGACCGAGCCGCCGCGAGAGGTGCGTGAGCACGTGGCAAGCCGCTGGCCGGATTACGAATTTGAGGATTACTGCGAGGTGCGCGGCACGTCGAAGGGCGACTACGGCTTTGCGCTGGTGCATCGCAAAAACGAGCGGATTCTCGTCGGCTATCATAAAGTGGACGGCGAGATGAAATACTGGCTCAAGAACGCCGGAGCCGTGCCGCAGGGAAAGGAAGAAGCGTGGTTTGGCGTCGGTACGGCGGGCTGGGAGGAAGAAACGGATTGGATCGGGAATTTCACGGGCAGACAGGTTTACGACGACGGCCTGTGTTTTTCCGTGACCCAACTGGATGCGTCAGGCGAAAGCTATGAAAAAATGGTGGTGTATCGCTGGGAGAACGGCATGTTCCGCCTGAGCAGCTACCACAAAACGGAAGGCCGTGGGATTCGCGTTTCGGAAGACAAGCTGGATTTTATCGACTGGTCGAACGTCGTTTACCGCGGCGCGGTGCAGGGCACCGTTCAGCGCGATATCCGCTATGTGTCCTTTAACACACTGCCAACGTGGATCGAGGATGCGAAAGAGAAGCTGACGGTCGCGCCGAATCTGCGCTCCGGCGATTTTACATCCCAGAAGGTCAAGTTCACTGGCGGGCAGAAATTCCCCGTCTACACCGGCCCGGGGACGAACTACGCGCGCAGCGGCAACGGCAAGGGCCTGGTCAGCACGAACGGCTGGATCGAGGTCTATGGGCAGAAGGACGGCTGGATTCTGATTCAATACAGCATTTCCGCCGACCACTACCGCTTTGGCTGGATCGAGAAAAGCGCCCTGCCGAAGGGAACGACCGTGCCGGAACTGAATTTCCGCGTTGCGCCAGGGGATCAATCCGTGGCGTTCGACCGGGATTCCTACCTGACCGACGACCCGCTGGTCAGCCGTGCGAAGATCTGCACGGTCAAGGCCGAAACGGATATCTTCTATCTGGGCAGCCTCAATGACGAATGGGCGTATGTGATGGTGCAGACGGAGGACGGCAGGTGGATGTGCGGATTCATGCCGCAATACGATATTTCAAACGGATGATGAGCGACGGTTGAGCAAACGGGCGCGCGGGTTGAAAACGCCTCCATTGCGGAGGATGCGGGGCTTTGCTATAATGCTTGCAGGGAGGCGGATGAGATGGATCATCAACTTGGCGCGCGAATCGCGAATCTGCGCCGCGCATGCGGCCTGACGCAGGAGGCGCTCGGCGGTCAGCTCGGCGTGAGCGCGGCGGCGGTCAGCAAGTGGGAGACGGGCGCGGCCTGCCCGGATGTGACGCTGCTCTGCCCGCTGGCCAGAGCCCTGCACACGAATGTAAACGCGCTGCTGGCGTTTGAGCAGACCATGACGAGCGAGCAGATATCGGCGTTTTCGACGGCGTTTGTTCAGCTTGTGCGCGAGGGCAGGCGGCAGGAAGCGCTGGACGGCATGGAGCGGCTTCTGCGGGAATATCCGGGCGACGGGGCGCTTCGGCTCAACTGCGCGGGGCTGCTGGCCATAATGGAATGGAGCTGCCCGGACGAGGACGGGGCGGCGAAGGCCGCGCGGCAGGAAAGGCGGCGCGCGCTGTACGAAGAGGCGGCGCTTTCCGGCGATGCGGCACAGCGGGAAAGCGCGGTTTGCGCGCTGGCCTCGATGGATTTGCAGGAGGATCGGCTCGACGCGGCGCAGGCGCGGCTGGACGCGCTGCCGGAACACACGGAAGATACAACTCTGCTGCGCGTACAGATTTTGAAAAAGCGCGGCGAGCTGGATCAGGCGCTGGAGGTTACGCAAAAACAGCTTTACCGCGCGGTTTCACAGACGCTGGAACGGCTGACGATGTTGATGGAGGTGCAGCCGGACGCGCACGCCGCGCTGCAAACGGCGCAGATTTATCGGCAGGTGGAGGCGATCTTTTCTGTGGGCGGCAGCATGAGCTATGGACTGATCATGCAGCAATATTTGCGGCTGGGGGAGACGGAAAAGGCGCTCGAGTACCTGAACAAAATGGTCGAATCCGCCGTCGGCCCGGCGATGACGCCCAACCCGGCGCTGTTTTATCCGACGCTTGCGCCGAAGAAGCAGACGGAACAGACTTCCAAAGAACTGCGCGCTATGCTTTTGCGCGGCCTGCGGGAGGACGAAGCTTTTGATAAGCTGCGTGATACGCAGGCGTATCGAAAGGCTGTTTCGCGGCTGGAAGAGAGCTTGAAAAAATAAGACGAAACAGGCGGAAGCGCCCCGGAAACGGGTTGTCCATTCGCCTGTTTTGTGCTATATTAAGCCTGTATCAAATACCGAAGAACGGACGCGCAATGCGCGCCCCCTACAACATACGTTTTCTGTTTATTGCGAAGCGGTAAACGGAAGTGGGAGGTGTCGGAACCTCAGGTTCCGACTGGGGTTTGGGGCAAAGCCCCAAAAAAGCCCCCGGAAAGGAATACACATGGATAGTTTCGTCTTTGCCCTCAATACGACCATGCCGGTGTTTCTGGTGATTCTGCTGGGCTGGTTTCTGCGCCGCGTCGGCGTGCTGAACGAGGCTTTTTGCAAGCCCGCAGATCATTACGTGTTCAAATGCGCGCTGCCGGTCAGCCTGTTCCTCTCCATCGCCAAGATGGATGTGTACAGCGATTTTGACCCGATGTTCTGCCTTTTCTGCTTTACGGTGACGGCCATCGTCTTCCTCGGCGTATGGGCGCTGACGAGCAGGCTGATGAAGGATAAGGCGCTCGTCGGCGAATTCAGTCAGGCGGCGGTGCGTTCCAGCGCGGCGATTCTCGGCGTGGCGCTGAACACCAACATCTATGGCAACGCGGGCATGGTGCCGATGATGGTGCTTTCGGCTGTGCCGTTTTTCAACGTGTACGCGGTGCTGATTCTGCAATTCTCGCCGCATGTGGATGAAAACGGGCGGCTGATTCCGCCGGAGCGAAACGGCGCGGCGGCGGTCAAGCGCGCGCTGGTCAACGTGGTGAAAAACCCGATCATCCTCGGCATTCTGCTGGGCGTGCCGTTTTCGCTGCTGCGCGTGAAGCTGCCGACGATCCTCGCCTCGACGCTCAGCACCATCGGCGGCACGGCGACGCCGGTTGCGCTGCTGGCGGTCGGCGCGTCCTTCTCCGGCAGTGAGGCGGCCAAGTGCATGAAGCCCGCGCTGGCGGCGACGGCAATCAAGCTGTTCATCCTCCCGGCGATCTTCCTGCCGATTGCGGCGCTGTTTGGCTTTACCGGCAGCGCGATGATCGCGATTTTGATTTTGGTCGGCTCGCCGACGACGGTTTCCTGCTATGTGATGGCGAAGAACATGGGGCATAAGGGTGTGCTGACCAGCAACGTGGTGATGCTGGCGACGGTGCTTTCCTCCGTGTCGCTGACGCTGTGGATTTTCCTGCTGCGGCTGTTCGGGCTGCTGTAAACGCGCTTTTAGGAAGGAACGCCAAAATGAAAAGCTACTTGATCAAGGATACCACCCGCGAGGAACGGGAGCAGATCGTTGCCGAATCCATCGGGAGCGTCGAGGCCGCCTGCGACGGTTGCGCGCCGGGCGTGGCCGAAATGTATCAGGCGTATATCGACGGCCAAAAGGAACTGCGCGAAATCAATCGGGAATACGTCGCGCGCTATGTCTCCGGCCGGGAAGGCCCGACGAGAAGCGAGTGCGGGATGTACTGAGAAATAGGAAAAGCCGCTCGGCGTTGGCGCCGGGCGGTTTTTGAGGATTTAAGACGGTTTTATAAGGTGAGAAATCCAAGAACCTCAGGTTCTTGATTGGGGCAGCGCCCCAACGTAACCCTTATTCCATCACCAGCAACAGCGACATCTTGAAGCGCTTATTGGCGGTGATGGCGTGCAGGCCGTTCTTGTCGAAGCGGAAGCTGTCGCCCGCGTGCACGAGGTAATCCTTGCCCTCGTAACCGATGACGGCTTCGCCCTCCAGCGCGGTGACGATGGCGTTGCCCGGCGCGCGGTGCGGGGTCAGGCCCGTGCCCGCGTCAAAGGCCATGAGCACGAACTTCATATCGTCGGTGTGGACGATATCCATATTGGTGATGCTGCCCTCTTCGTAATCAATGAGGTTGGCGAGGGAAAGCGCCTCGCCGGAATGCATCTGATTGTTCATGGTGATCTCCTTTTCTGTGATGATTTCAGTATAAACCACGCCGGCCGGGCTGTCAACGCCGCAGAGCGTTCCGCCCGGTACGATCAGCAGCTCGCCGGGCGCAAGCGCGACCCTGCGCGCATCCTCCCCGAGCAGGAATTCGCCCCGCCCTTCGGCGCAGAGGTAGAGGGCGGGCAAATCGTACTGCTCGCGGCTGATATCCGTGCCTGCGCCGAGGGAAAACCACGAAACGCGGCAGCGCTGGCCGAGCTTCGCATCGCGGGAGACGGTCATGCCGTCGCGGATAGGGCGCATTTGGGAAACGGTGAAAGGATTCTGCATAGATGGCCTCGATTCGTTGGGCGTGAAAATAGTCTGTTCAAGTATGCGGAAATTATAGCGCGTTTGAGGCGGAAAATCGGTTGGCAAAACAACAAAATGACAAAAACCGGGTTGAAACATCGGCGGGAAAGGGCTATAATCTGCTTGTTTGAAGCCTAAAACAGACGATTGCGCCCCGAATCGCGGGCTGAAACGCGCGGCTCGGGGATGGATGAACGGAGGAAAGCGTATGCCTTGCACAACGATTCTGGTCGGCAAAAAAGCCTCTTACGACGGTTCCACGCTGATGGCGCGCAACGAAGACAGCGGCCCCGGCAAATTCATGCCCAAAAAGTTCGTGGCGGTCAACCCGGAGGATCAGCCGCGCCATTACGTCAGCGTGATTTCCGGCGTGGCGATCGACCTGCCGGATGATCCCATGCGCTATACGGCCATGCCCAACGCGGTTGCGGATGAAGGCGTTTGGGGCGAGGCGGGCATCAACGCCTGCAACGTCGCCATGAGCGAAACGGAGACGATCACCTCCAACCCGCGCGTGCTGGGCGCTGACCCGCTGGTCAAGGGCGGCATCGGCGAGGAGGATATGCTGACGATTGTTCTGCCGTATATCCACAGCGCGCGCGAGGGTGTGCAGCGGCTTGGCGAGCTGATTGCGCAGTACGGCACGTATGAGATGAACGGCATCGGTTTTCAGGACGTGGATGAAATCTGGTGGTTCGAATCCATCGGCGGCCATCATTTCATCGCCAAGCGCGTGCCGGATGATGCGTATGTCGTCATGCCGAACCAGCAGGGCATCGACACGTTTGATTTCACGGACGCGTTCGGCGCGCAGAAGGAGCATATCTGTTCGCCGGATCTGATCGAGTTCATCGAAAAGAACCATCTCGATTTGACGATGGAGCCGCGTAAGCTGGCCAAGACGAAGGATTTTGACGTGCGCGCCGCATTCGGCAGCCACACGGATTCGGATCATTCCTACAACACGCCGCGCGCGTGGTATATGCTGCGCTGCCTGAACCCGCATACCTGCGTTTGGGAGGGCGAAGGCGCGGACTACACGCCGGAATCCGACAACCTGCCGTGGAGCATGACGCCGGAGCACAAGATCACGATTGAAGATGTGAAGTACGTGCTCTCCTCCTACTATCAGGGTACGCCGTTTAACCCGTATGCGCGCCACGGCGAGGCGGATAAGCGCGGCATGTACCGGCCCATCGGCATCAACCGCAACAACTTCCTCGCGATTACGCAGCTCAGGCCGTATATGCCCGCCGAGCTGATGGGCGTGGAATGGATCTGCGTCGGTTCGAACGCGTTTAACGAGGCCGTGCCGTTCTATGCGAACGTGAAAGCCACGCCGGTCTACCTGGCCAACGCGGACGGCAAAGCGACGACCGAGAATTTCTATTGGGCCAACCGCATCATCGGCGCGCTGGCGGACGCGCATTATTCGACCTGCATCGCGCACATCGAGCGCTACCAGAAGAATCTGGCGGCGAAGGGGCACGAGCTGCTGGCAGCGTTTGACGCGGCCTATCAGCCGGGGCAGGATGCGCAGGCTTATCTGGAAGGCTGCAACCGGCAGATGGCGGACGAGGCGAAGCGGCAGACGGATGACCTGCTGGGCAAAGTGCTGCATACGGCCAGCTGCGAGATGAAGAACGCGTTCAGCCGCGCGGACGCATAAACGAAGCATAACGACGCATAAAACTGCATAAGATGTATAAATTCAGCGCATGCGACGAATAAAAAACCGTTGCAGGCGCTGAATTTTGTCTGTAATGCCGAAAAACTGCATAATTATGAAAAAACGTTGACAAATTATGCATAACGGTTTATAATCCATTTCATCAAATCCCACAGGGAAAAACAAAAAGGAGCGGATGAATATGAAAAAGCTGTGTGTGCTGGCTCTGGCCGCGATGATGACCGTCGGCGCGGCGGGCGCGATGGCCGACCACTTGGACGATATCAAGGCGAAGGGCAAGCTGGTTGTCGGCGCCGAAGTGAGCTTTGCGCCGTTCGAGTTTTACTTTGTGGATGAAAACGGCCAGGAATACGAGGCCGGGTTTGAAATGGATCTCGCGCGCCAGATCGCCGCGGATATCGGCGTGGAGCTGGAGGTTTCCGACCAGCAGTTCAACGGCCTGATTCCCGCGCTGCAAAACGGCGACATTGACCTCGTGCTTTCGGGCATGACGGCGACGGAAGAGCGCAAGAACGCCGTCGATTTCTCCACGACGTATTACGTCGGCGAACAGCCCATCGTCGTGCGCGAGGCCGATCTGGACGTTTACAAGACCGCCGAGGATTTGAAGGGCAAGACGCTCGGCGCACAGCTTGCGACGATTCAGCAGACCATCGCTGAGGAGCAATTCCCGGATTGCGAGCTGCTGCTGCTGCCGAAGGTGCCGACCCTGCTGATGGAGCTGATCAACGGCAACATCGAGGGCGTGGTCTGCTCCAAGATTGTGGCGACGAGCTACATGAACCTCTATCCGGGTCTGGCCTTCTCCGAAATCCCGGTGGAATCCAACAAGAACGGCGTGGGCGTGGCCGTGGCCAAGGGCGACGAAAACGCGACGCTGCTGGCGGCGGTCAACGCGACGGTTGAGCGCGTTGTGGCGGACGGCACCTACGACGGCTGGGTCGAAAAGGCCTGCGCGCAGAATGCCGAGCTGCTCGCGGCGCAGGACGCGGCGCAGTAATTCCGGCAGAAATCAAACACGGGCGGCCAAGGCAAAGCCGGGCCGCCTGTTTTCCCGTCTTTTGGGCAAGCGTAAGGGCGGGCGACAGAGAAAGGGTTGAAGGCAATGTTTTCTTTTGAAGCATGGTGGCAGATTTTGACCACCAAGCTGCCCGTCTTTTTTCAGGGCGTGGGCACGACGGTGGAGCTGGCGCTCTATACCGCGATTTTCGGCACGCTGCTGGGCATTGTGGTCGCGCTGCTGCGCATGAGCAAGATCAAGGTGCTCAAGGTGCTGGCGGGCGCGTACATCGAGTTTCTGCGCGGCACACCGCTGCTGGTGCAGGTGCTCATCGTGTTCTACGGCCTGCCGCAACTGGGCATCAAGCTGCCGCGTTTGACGGCGGGCACGGTCGCGCTAGTCATCAACAGCGCGGCGTATATGGCGGAGATTGTCCGTTCCGGCATACAGGCCATCGACGGCGGCCAGACCGAGGCCAGCCGCTCGCTGGGCATGAACGGCTTCCAGACGATGATCTACATCATTCTGCCGCAGGCGATTAAGAACATCCTGCCCGCCATCGGCAACGAATTCGTCAGCATCATCAAGGAATCCTCGATTCTGTACACCATCGGCATTTACGAGCTGACCTATCAGGCCAACAAGCTGGCCTCGACGAATTTCCGTTATCTGGAAACGCTGACGATTTCCGCGCTGATTTACTTTGTTCTGACGTTTACCGCGTCCCGCCTGCTGGGGCTGCTGGAGAGGAGGATGCGCCGTGGCGACCGCTAACGATACGCTCATCAGCGTTAAAGGGCTGAAAAAGCACTTTGGCAAATTGCAGGTGCTCAAGGGTGTGGATGTGGATATCCACAGCGGCGAGGTGGTTGTGGTCATCGGCCCTTCCGGCTCGGGCAAATCGACCTTCCTGCGCTGCATCAACCTGCTGGAAACGCCGACCGAGGGCGACGTGATCTTCGAGGGCAAGAGCGTCATGAAGGCCGGGAAGGACATCAACGTCCTGCGCGAGCGCATCGGCATGGTGTTTCAGCAGTTCAACCTGTTCCCGCACATGACGGTGCTGGATAACATCTGCATCGCGCCGATGAAGGTTAAGAAGGTGCCGCGCGCGCAGATTGAGCGCACGGCGATGGATTTGCTGGCGCGCGTCGGGCTGGCGGAAAAGGCGAAAGCCTATCCGGGCCAGCTTTCCGGCGGGCAGAAGCAGCGCGTGGCGATTGTCCGCGCGCTGGCGATGGAGCCGGACGTGATGCTCTTTGACGAGCCGACCAGCGCGCTCGACCCGGAGATGGTCGGCGAGGTGCTGGACGTGATGAAGCGGCTGGCGGCGGACGGCATGACGATGGTGGTCGTCACGCACGAAATGGGCTTTGCCCGCGAGGTGGGCGACCGCGTGCTGTTCATGGACGAGGGCATTATCATGGAGCAGGGCACGCCGGCGGAGGTCTTCGGCAACCCGCAGAACCCGCGGACGCAGGATTTCCTGAAAAAGGTGTTGTAAGGGGGACGTTGGGGCGCTGCCCCAAGTAAAACGGAGGACAAGATGAATCAGCAGGAAGCGCTCAAAAAGCTTGAGCAATATGTGAATATGCCCAGCGGCAGCGCCGACCTTGAAGGACTGGCGGCGTTCGTGCCCGTTGTGGAAAAGGATATGCAGGCGCTGGGCTTCGCGGTCACGCGCCACCCGATGGCCGGGCGCGGTGACGCGCTGGAATGTGTCTATGGCGACGGCGAAAACACGCTGCTGCTCATCGGGCACATGGACACGGTGTTCGCGCGGGAGGAAAACCAGCCGTTTACCGTGGAGGGCGACAAGCTGACCGGCAGCGGCGTGATGGATATGAAGGGCGGCGTGCTGATCATGCAGGCGGCGCTGGCCGAGGTTCTGCCGACGATGCCGAAGCACATGCGCGTGGTCGCCATCCTCAGTGCCGACGAGGAAATCGGCTCGGAGGGGTGCAGCGCCGTTATCACCCAATGGGCGAAGCAGGCGTTTGCCTGCCTGACGTTCGAGCCGATGCGCCCCGGCAACACGCTTGTGCGCCAGCGCAAGGGCGTGACGGCGTTCCGAATCGCCTGCACGGGCATCCGCGGCCACGCGGGCGCGAGCTATTTGAAGTGCGCGAGCGCGATTCAGCAGCTCTGCGCGGTGGTGAACGAGCTGTATACGCTGCGCGACGACGAAAAGCTGCTGAGCGTCAACGTCGGCGTGATTCACGGCGGCACGGCGGAAAACGTCGTCTGCGACGAGGCGGCGCTCCGCGCGGAGGTGCGCAGCTTTGACCCGGCGGCCATCGACGAGGCATGGGCGAAGATTGAAGCGATCTGCGCCAAGCCGGGCATCCCCGGCACGACGACGACGATGCAAAAGATTGCGGCGCATCCGCCGTTCCACGCGAACGAGAAGAGCGCGAAGCTGCTTGAACTGGTCTACGCGCAGGCGGAAAAGCTGGGCTTGTCCGTCTCGGCGGAGGATACCGGCGGCGCGGGCGACGTGGCCTTCGCGGCGATGGAAGGCATTGCGGCGCTGGACGGCTTCGGCCTGCTCGGCGAAAACGCACATACGACGAAGGAGTGCGGCTCGCTTGCATCCTTTGAGCGCAACGTCAAGCTCAGCGCTGCGGTGATGCGGGCGCTGTTTGAGAATCCGAAGTATGTGATGTAACTCCTTCAGTCACGACTTCGTCGTGCCAGCTCCCTCAAGGAGGGAGCCTTTTGACATACGCAATGAAACAAAAACAGCACAGTCTGCTCAGAAAGCGTTTCGCTTTCGATCAGGCTGTGCTGTTTTGCAAAGAAACGTAGGGAATGAGGCTCCCTCTTCGAGGGAGCTGGCGCGCGTTAGCGCGACTGAAGGAGTTTACCCGATCTTCTTGCAGGCTTCGCAGTTGCCGGAGCAGCCGCCCTCGCGCTCGTCCTGCGCAATAAGCAGCTCCTGCTCGCGGCGCTTCGCGTCCGCGTCGTGCGCGACGGCCAGCATCAGGCGGATGCGGTTCTCCTGATTGACCTTCGTTGCGGAAAGGTCGTAGTCAATCGGCACGATGTTGATGCCCGGGTGCACCTGCGTCAGGCGGCGGATCATGCCCTTGCCGCAGATGTGGTTGGGCAGACAGCCGAACGGCTGCGCGCAGATGATGTTTTCATAGCCGTTTTCGGCCAGCTCCAGCATTTCCGCCGTCAGCAGCCAGCCTTCGCCCATCTTGCTGCCGTAACCGATCACGCCCTTGACCAGCGTTTTGATGTGCTTGAACGCCGTCGGCGGCACGAAGTTCGGGTGCGCGGCGATGGACTCGATCAGCGTCGTTTCCATCCGCTCGCAGAACTTCATCAGCCCCTTGCAGAAGATCAGCTTGGGCAGGCTGCCGCCGTAGAGGTGGTGATCCTCGATGCGGTTGTCGATCTTGAAGAGCACAAAGCCCATGATGCCCGGAAGCATGTATTCGCAATCCTGCGTGCGCAGGAACTTTTCAAGGCCGTTGTTGCCCAGCGAGGAATACTTGACGTAGATTTCGCCGACCACGCCAACGCGGGTCTTCTTTTCGCGGCTGCGCTCGATGGCGTCGAAATCATCGACAATCGCGGCGAGGTTTTTGCGCATATCCTTGTTGGAAAGCCCCTGCCCGCGGTTGAACTGCTCGATGAGCGCGTCGTTCCATTTTTCAATCAGCGCGTCGGTCGTGCCCTTTTTGAACTCGTAGGGGCGCGTCTGGTTGGAGACGCACATGATGCAGTCGCCGTAGACCAGCGACGCGACGATCTGGCGCACCAGCGGCACGGTCAGCTTGAAGCCGGAGGCGCTTTCCAACCCGCTCATGTTGACGGAGATGACCGGCACCTGCTCCAGCCCGGCCTTCTTGAGCGCCTTGCGCAGCAGATAGATGTAGTTGCTGGCGCGGCAGCCGCCGCCGGTCTGCGTGATAATCAGCGCGACCTTGTTGATATCGTACTTGCCGGAGTGCAGCGCGTCGAGGAACTGGCCGATGACCAGCAGCGCGGGCACGCAGGTGTCGTTATGTACGTATTTCAGACCTTCGGCCATGACGTTGGGGCCACTGTTGGTCAGTAGCTCGGCGTTATAGCCGTTCAGACGGAGCACTTTGACGATCAGGGAGAAATGGAACTCCAGCATGTTGGGCACGAGGATGGTGTAGCCCGCCTCCCGCATCTCGCGGGTAAATTCAACGTGATTGCTGGGCATGGGGGTCAATCCTTCCTTTCGTTTTGGGCGGCGAGCGCCTGCTGCTGGTCGATGGCGGCGAACAGCGAGCGCAGGCGGATGCGCACCGCGCCCAGATTGGTGATTTCGTCGATCTTGATCTGGGTGTAAATCTTATCCTTGGATTCGAGAATTTCGCGCACCTCGTCGGTGGTGATCGCGTCCACGCCGCAGCCGAAGGAGACGAGCTGAACGAGGTTCATATCCTGCTGGGTGGTGATGTAGCGCGCGGCGGCGTACAGGCGGGCGTGATACGTCCACTGGTTGAGCACGCCCTGCGCCTGCTTCTCCATATGCCAGGAGAGCGAATCCTCCGTGACGACGGCCGCGCCGAAACCCGCGATGAGCTTGTCGATGCCGTGGTTGATTTCGGGATCGACGTGATACGGGCGGCCGACCAGCACGATGATGCGGCGGCCTTCCTTGCGCGCCTGCTCGATCATCGCCTCGCCCTTCTTGCGGACGTCGGCCATGTACGCGTCGTAGGCATTGTATGCCGCGTCGCAGGCGTGGCGCACCTCGCGGGCGGTGATATCCGGGAAATGCTGCTGCAAAATGCCGGTCAGTTTCTTGGGGAACACCTTGCGGTGGTCGATGCCCACGTAATCGTGGATGAAGTCGATCTGACGCACGGCGGGCATGTTCGCGGCGATGACCTCGGGATAATACGCCACGACCGGGCAATTATAATGGTTGTCGCCCAGATGCTCGTCCATGTTGTAGCTCATGCAGGGGTAGAAGATGGTCTTCACGCCCTGACCGATGAGATAATCGACATGGCCGTGCATCAGCTTCGCCGGGAAGCAGACGGTATCCGACGGGATGGTCGCCTGACCGGCGATATACAGCTTGCGGCTGGAGAACGGGGAAACGGCCACGTCAAAGCCCAGATCGGTGAACAGCGCATGCCAGAACGGCAGCAGCTCGTACATGTTCAGGCCCATCGGCAGGCCGATCGTGCCGCGCGGGGCGTTTTCCCGGCGGTCGTTCATGATGGCCAGCAGCTTTTCCTGCTTATAGGCGTAGAGGTTCAGGCCGCTCTGCTGCTTGTTGCCGGAAACCGGGCGGTCGCAGCGATTGCCGCTGATGAACCGGCGGCCGCCGCCGAAGTCGTTGACCGTCAGGCGGCAGTGGTTTTCGCACAGGCCGCAGCGCGCCTGCTTGACGTTGTGGGTGAAGCCGTTCAGCGTGTCGAGGCTGAGCACGGTGCTTTCGCCCGCGTGCAGCGCGCGCTGCTCTTTGGCATGCAGCGCCGCGCCGTAAGCGCCCATCAGGCCCGCGATATCCGGGCGGACCACGTCCACGCCCAGCTCGTTTTCAAACGCGCGGAGCACCGCGTCGTTGAGGAACGTGCCGCCCTGCACGACGATATGCTGGCCAAGCTCCTGCGGGCCGGAGCAGCGGATGACCTTGTACAGCGCGTTCTTGACGACCGAGATGGACAGGCCGGCGGAAATATCGGTCACGTCCGCGCCGTCCTTCTGCGCCTGCTTGACGGAGGAATTCATGAACACCGTGCAGCGGGAGCCGAGATCGACCGGCTTGCGCGCGGCCAGACCCAACTGGGAGAAATCCTCGATCTTATAGCCCAGCGCGCTGGCGAACGTCTGAAGGAACGAGCCGCAGCCGGAGGAGCAGGCCTCGTTGAGGAAGATGTTGTCGATGACGCCGTTGTGAATCTTGAAGCACTTGATATCCTGCCCGCCGATGTCGATGATGAAATCGACGTTGGGCATGAACGCGCGCGCGGCGGTGAAGTGCGCTACGGTTTCGACCAGACCGAAATCCACGCCGAACGCGCTGCGGATCAGATCCTCGCCGTAGCCGGTGACCGCGCCCGCGCGGATGACCCAATCCGGGTGCTCGGTGCGCAGATCGGTCAGGAAGCTGCGCACATGCGGCACGGGGTCGCCGCTGTTGCTCTGGTAGCGGGTCAGCAGCAGCTCGCCGTCGGTGGAGATGACGACGGATTTGATGGTCGTCGAGCCGGAGTCGATGCCCAGATACACGTCGCCGGTGTACGTCGCCGGGTCGCGGCGCTTGACCTGCGCCCTGGCGTGGCGCGTGCGGAAGGCGGCCAATTCGTCTTCATCCTTGAAGAGCGGCGGCAGGGCGTTGTAGCTCTCCGTGCTGTGGAAGGCTTCGATGGCTTCCAGACAGTCGCTGAGCAGCACCGGCTCGGAAGGCTGATGCGCCGCGCCGAGCGCGACGAAGTACAGCGAATTCTCCGGGCATACGCCGGTGAGGTGCAGCGCCTCGTCAAAGCAGGCGCGAAGCTCGCTCATGAAGGTCAGCGGGCCGCCGAGATAGACGACGTTGCCCTCGATCGGGCGGCCCTGCGCCAGACCGGCGATGGTCTGGTTGACCACGGCCATGAAGATGGAACGCGCCACGTCCGCGCGCGCCGCGCCCTGATTGAGCAGGGGCTGCACGTCCGTCTTGGCGAACACGCCGCAGCGGGAGGCGATGGTATAGGTGCGCTGCGCCTTTTTGGCCTCTTCGTTCATCTCCGTCGGGGTTACGCCCAGCAGCGTGGCCATCTGGTCGATGAACGCGCCGGTGCCGCCCGCGCAGGAGCCGTTCATGCGCACCTCGAGCGTGCCTTGCAGGAAGAGGATTTTCGCATCCTCGCCGCCAAGCTCGATGATCACGTCCGTGCCGGGCATGAGCATATCCGCCGCGACTTTGGTGGCGTAAACCTCCTGCACGAAGGAGATATGCGAGCCGAGCGCCAGACCCATGCCCGCCGAGCCGGAAATGCTCAGGCGGACGGGCGCGCCGTGCACGACCTCGCTGTCAAGGCGCGTGAGCAGCTCGCGCGTCTTCTGCGCGATGAGGGAGAGATGGCGTTCGTAACAGGAATAAATGATCTTGTCGGCCTCGTCCAGCACGACGCACTTGATGGTGGTCGAGCCGATATCCAGACCGATGCGAAGGGTTTCGGGCATAACGAAAACGTCCTTTCTGTTGTGACGTATATGAAGCCGTATTGCGCGCGAAAGCGGGCGAACACAGGCTATGCATGCGTAAAGCAGCTTTTTTCAACATGACATTATAAGCGAAAAACGATGTTTTTACAAGTATAAACAGAAAAGAGTCAATAATTGCCCAATAAGAAGGAAGGGAAAACGTGAGGAATGACGAAAGAACGGGGAACGCGGGGCGTTGCCCCGCACCCCACAAGGGAACTGAGTTCCCTTGACCTTCCGCCTTTCTTTATCGCAAAGCGATAAAGAATATGGGAAATCCAAGAACCTCAGGTTCTTGGCGGGGTATGGGGCAGAGCCCCAACGTTTCCCCGTTTTTTTCGCTTTTGCTTGATGATGGCCGTTAAATCTGCTATAATGACAAAATGGTTGAATGTGTTTGAAAATTCAAGGAGGGAAAGCGATTGGCAAAGCTGGAGGCTTACGATAAGACGCTGGATTATTCCTACGCGCCGGGCATTTTCCCCGCGACGGAGTGCCTGAAAAACGCGAAAAAGCGCTGCATGCGGCTGCTGGTCTCCTCAAACGGCTTGCAGAGCGAGGGCGTGCAGGCGCTTCAAAAGGCCGCGCAGGAGGCGGGCATCCGCGTGGAGGTCGCCGACCGCGCGCTGGAGCGCATTTCCAAAAAAGAAAATTGCTTTGCGGCAATGGTTTATAAAAAAGCGGAGGGCAAGTTCGACGAGGACAGCCCGCACGTCGTGCTGCATCATCCCAGCGACAGCGGCAATCTGGGCACGATCCTGCGCACGGCGCTGGGCTTCGGCCTCAAGAATATCGCCATCATCCGCCCGGCGGTGGATTCGGATGATCCCCGCGTGGTGCGCGCGTCGATGGGCGCGGCTTTCTCGCTCAACGTGCGCCATTTCGATTCTTTCGATCAATACCGCGCGCAGTACCCGCTGCGCCGCCTTTTCCCGTTCATGCTGACAGGCGCCGTCCCGCTGGATGAGGCCGTGCAGAAGGTGGACGGGCCGTTCTCGCTCGTCTTTGGCAACGAGGCCAGCGGCCTGCCGGATGAGTTTGCCCAGATGGGCGTGAGCACGCTCATCCCGCACAGCCATCAGATTGACTCGCTCAATCTCGCCATCGCCGCGGGCATCGGCATGTATGCCTTTACGAGAAGATAAAGGAGAAGAAACCATGAAAATTGTCGTGGACGCGATGGGCGGCGATTTCGCCCCCAAGGTCAACGTGGACGGCGCAATCGACGCGCTGCGCGAATATTCGGATATGGAAATCATCCTCGTCGGCCCTCAGGCGCTGGTGGAGGAGACGATTTCCGCATACAGCGACGCGGACGCGCTGGCGAAGGTGCGCGAGCGCCTGACGGTCGTGGACGCGCCGGAGGTCATCACCACCGAGGAACACCCGGTTATGGCCCTGCGCCGCAAGAAAAACTCCACCTTCGTCGTCGGTATGGATATCGTCCGCCGCAAGGAGGCGCAGGCGTTTGTTTCCGCCGGATCGACGGGCGCGCTGATGGCGGGCGCGATGTTTAAAATCGGCCGCATCAAGGGCGTTGACCGCCCCGCGCTGGCGACGCTGCTGCCCGTGCCGGGCCGCCCGATGCTGCTGGTGGATGCGGGCGCCAATACGGACTGTCAGCCGAAGTGGATCGTGCAGTTCGCGATGATGGGCAGCGCCTACATGCGCCGCGTGATGAACGTGGAAAACCCGGAGGTCGGCCTGCTCAACATCGGCGTGGAGGCGGCCAAGGGCAACGAACAGGCGCAAAACGCCTACGCGCTGATGGAAAAGCCCCAGCCGTTTACCTTCATCGGCAATGTCGAGGCGCGCGACGCGCTGGCGGGCAAGGCCGACGTGATCGCGGCGGACGGCTTCGTGGGCAACGTGCTGCTCAAGAACACCGAGGGCGTGATCTCCCTGATCTTCGGCCTCATCAAGGGCGGCCTGATGGATTCTGCCAAGGGCAAGCTGGCCGCGCTGCTGGCGAAGGATACCTTCCGCAACATCAAGCACAGCTTTGATTCCACCGAAATCGGCGGCGCGCCGCTGCTGGGCGTGGAGGGCGCGGTGATCAAGGCGCACGGCAATTCCAACGCGCGCGCGATTTTCTGCGCGATCCGTCAGGCCAAGAGCATGGTGGACGGCGGCGTGGTGGACGTCATCCGCGACGAGGTGGCCAAGCTCTCCGTCGAAGAAGAAAAGGCGGAATAAGTGAGCCTGAAACCCGGCAAGCGGGTTTGGCATAGATAAAACCATAAGGAGGAAAAAACAATGGTATATGATCAGCTCAAGACCATGATCGCCGATCAGCTCGGCGTAAACGACGACGAAGTGAAGCCGGAGGCCCGCCTCAAGGAGGATCTCAAGGCGGACAGCGCGTCCGTGATGATGCTCGTGATGGATATCGAAAGCGAGTTCGACATCGAAATCGAGGACGACGCGATTGAAAAGGTCAAGACCGTCGCCGATTTGGTCAAGTATATCGAAGATAAGATGTAACAGGAAGCGGACGCGCCGCGCTGTCGGCGCGCCCTTCCCGTGTATTTCATTTCGCGCGGCACTTCGCGCGAAGCGAAATGGACGGGAATCACCCTTCTGTCGCCTGCGGGCGACATCTCCCCTTTTAAGGGGAGATAAGGAGAGTAGAAGCCCCAACCTCCCCTTTTAAGGGGAGGGGAACCGTCCGCAGACGGTGGAAGGGTAAAAATAAGCGAGGCAAGCATGAATTATCAAACTCTGGAGCGGACAATCGGCCACCAGTTCGCCGATATCAGCCTGCTCGATTTGGCGATGACCCATCCGTCCTATGCGCTTCAACATAAGTGTCAGGATAATCAGCGCCTTGAATTTCTGGGCGACGCGGTGCTGGAAATCTGCGTCAGCCGCGTCATCTATCATCAATATCCCAAGCTGCGCGAGGGGCAGCTGACCCGCAAGCGTGCCGCGCTGGTCTGCGAGGCCAATCTGGCCAAGGCGGCGACTCGGCTGGGGCTGGGCAGTTATCTCAAGCTCGACCGGGGCGAAGAGGTCGTCGGCGGGCGCGAAAACCCGTCGATTCTCGCCGATACGATGGAGGCGGTCATCGCCGCGGTCTATCTGGACGCGGGCATGGACGAGGCCGCCAAGCTGGTCGATCTGGCGATGGACGGCTACGAGACCAGCGAAAAGAACGACCGCGACGCGAAGAGCGCTTTGCAGGAGTATTTGCAGGCGCTCGGCGAGGAAACCCCGACCTACGAAATCATCGGGCAGGACGGCCCGCCGCATGCCCGCGTGTTCACCGCCAGGGTGCTTCGCGCGGATGGCAGCGAGCTGGGCACGGGCGTGGGCGCGCGCAAGCAGCGCGCCGAGGAGGCCGCCGCGCAGATGGCGCTGCAAAAGCTGAACAAGGCACAATGACGCCCGCATGCGGGTTTACGGAAAGGGGTCGCGCAGGTGCGGCTAAAGAGACTGGAAATATACGGCTTCAAGTCGTTTGCGGATCGCACGGTTGTGGTCTTTGACGAGGGCATTACCGGCATCGTCGGCCCGAACGGCAGCGGCAAATCCAACCTGTCCGACGCGGTGCGCTGGGTGCTCGGCGAGCAGAGCGCCAAGGCGCTTCGCGGCGGCAAGATGGAGGACGTCATCTTCAACGGCACGCAGAAGCGCAAGCGCATGGGCTATTGCGAGGTTTCGCTCGTCTTTGACAACGAGGATCACGCGCTGGCCGTGGATTACACCGAAGTGATGATCACCCGGCGCGTGTATCGAAGCGGCGAGGGCGAATATTACATCAACAAATCCGCTTGCAGGCTCAAGGATATCGTCGAGCTTTTCCGCGATACGGGCGTGGGCAAGGAGGGCTATTCGATCATCGGTCAGGGCCGAATCGACGAAATCCTCTCCCAAAAAAGCGAGGACAGGCGCGGCGTTTTTGAAGAGGCGGCGGGCATTGTCAAATACCGCACGCGCAAGGAGGAAAGCGAAAAGCGGCTGGCCAATATGCGCGACAACCTCTCCCGCGTGGAAGATATCATCGCGGAGCTGGAAAGCCAGCTCGAGCCGCTGGAAAAGGCCAGCGAAACTGCGCGGCGCTACCTGAATCTGCGCGACGAGCTGCGCGTGCTCGAATGTTCCGCGTTCGTGCTGCGAAGCGACCGGGCGAAGGAGCGCATCGCCGAGGCCGAGCAATTGCTGACGGGTCTCAAAGAGGCCATCGCCAGCGAGGAAAAGCGCGCCGACGAGCTGAGCGCCCAGCGCGAAAAGGCCAACGAGGGCGCACAGAAGCTCGAAAACGAAGTGACCGCCGCGCATGACGCGGTGCTGGAACTGACGCGTGAAACGGAAGCGCGCGAGGGCGAATTGGGCGTTCTGCGCGCGGAAATCAACCGCATGGAAAAGGACGTGCTCGCCCTCAGCCAGGAGGAGGACGTGAAGCGCGCCCGGAGCGCCGCGCTCGACGAAGAGATTGCGAAAAACGAGCGGGACGCGCTCGCCAACCGCACGAAGATCATCGAGCTGACGCGCCAACTCGGCCAGAAGGAGGAAGCCCTGCAAACCGTGCAGGAGGAAGCCCGGCAGGCCGAAGAGAAGCTGGAAGCCCACAAGAGCGCCATTATCGACGCGATGAACCGCCTGAGCGACGTGCGCACCAGCGAGGCGCGGCTTTCCACCATGCGCAAAGAGCTGGAGCGCCGCGGCGAGGAGGCCGACGCGCAGAAGGAAGAGCTGGCGCAGGCCGCCGACCGCATGGACGAGCAGATGGCTCAGGCGACGGAGGAGCTGGAACAGGCTCGGCGCGGCGAAGCCGAAAAGACCGAAGCCGAACAGAAGATCGAGCAGGAAGCGCAGGAGACGGCGCAGAAAATCGCCGTCGTTCAGCAGGCGCTCAGCGACGCGAACGGCCAGAAGCAGGCCACGTCCAGCCGCCTGCGCGTGCTGCGCGAGATGGAGCGCGACTACGCGGGCTATCAGCAGGCGGTCAAGCAGGTGCTGCTGCATGCGCGCGGGAACGCGGGCGTTCGCGGCGTGGTCGCGAACCTGATGCGCGTGCCCAAACAGCTCGAGCGCGCGGTGGAAGCCGTGCTCGGGGGCGCGCTGCAAAACGTCGTCACGACGGACGAATACATCGCCCGGGACATGATCGCCTATCTGCGCCAGAACAAGCTGGGCCGCGCGACCTTCCTGCCGATGACCACCATCAGCGGGCGCACACTCAGCCAGCAGGAGCGGCAGGCGCTGACCATGCCGGGCTGCGTCGGCGTGGCCAGCGAGCTGATCGGATTTGACGAGCAGTACCGCGGTATTGTGGAAAACCTGCTCGGCCGAACCGTAATCGCGGAAAATCTCGACGCGGGCATCGAAATCATGCGCCGCGGGCGGCATGCCTTCCGGCTGGTGACGCTGGAGGGCGACGTGATGCACTCCGGCGGCTCGATGACGGGCGGCTCGAGCGCTTCCCGCATGACCAGCCTGCTCTCCCGCGAGCGCGAGATCAAGGAGCACGAAAAGCTGCTCGTCGAACTGGAAGAGAAAATCGCCGATTACGCCCGCTGCATGGAGCGGGGCGAGGCCGTCCGGCAGGAGATCAAGCAGCGCCGCGCACAGGCGTTCGAGGAAATCCGGCAGGCGCAGATTGACGTTTCCGTCGCGCAGGAGCGCGTGCGCACGCTGACCGTGCAGCGCGAGGAGCACCGCGCCCAGCAGGATCGCTGCGAGCTGCTGCGGACGCAGATCGCGCAGAACCTCGCGCAGATCGACAGCCAGCTTGCGGGCGCGCGCGACACGCAGGCGGGCGAGCAGAAGACCAACGAGGAAATGAACAAACAGACCGCCGCGCTCAGCGACGCGTTGTATGAAAAGCGCGAAGCGCTGGACGCGCTGCGAGAAGCGACGCAGAACCTGCGCGTGACGCTGGCGGCCTGCGAGCGCGACGTAAACGCGCTCAATCAGGACGGCGCGCGCATGCGCCGGGAGCAGAGCGCCGTCGGCGTGCAGATTGGCGAGGCGCACGAGAACCGCGAAGCGCTGACCCTGCGCCATCAGCAGAGCATGCAGCAGCTTGCGCGCGACGCCGCCGAGCAGCAGACCTGCGCCAAGCGGCTTGAAGCGGCGCAGCAAAACCTGACGGCGCGGCAGAACGCCCGCAACGAGGGGCAGGAGACGATCCGCCAGCTGACGCAGGAGATCGACAACCTGCGCGAGACGCTGGCGATGGATATGGATAAATGCCACAAGGCGGAGCTGGTTCTGGGGCGCACGCAGAGCGAACTGGAACAGATGCAGCAGCGCATTTGGGACGATTACGAGCTGACCTACGCGGGCGCGAAGGAATACCTCGCCGAGCCGTTTGATATGGCGGGAAGCGACAAGCGCGCGGGCGATATCCGCCGGGAGATTCGCGCGATGGGGCCGGTCAACGTCACGGCGATGGAGGATTACCGCGCCTGCCGCGAGCGTTACGACGATCTGGCCAGCCAGCGCGACGATTTGGTGAAGGCGCAGGACGACCTGCTGGGCATCATTGATTCGCTGCAAAAGCAGATGGAAAAGCAGTTTTTGGAAAACTTCCAGCTGCTCCAGCAGTACCTGAGCGAAACCTTCGTCAAGCTCTTCGGCGGCGGCAAGGCCGAGCTGAGGCTGATGGATGAAAAGGACGTGCTGGGCTGCGGCATCGAGATTGTCGCCCAGCCGCCGGGCAAGAAGTTGCAGATGCTGTCGCTGCTCTCCGGCGGCGAGCGCGCGCTGACGGCGATTGCGATTCTCTTCGCAATGCTGCGGCTCAAGCCCACGCCGTTCTGCTTCCTTGACGAGATCGAGGCGGCGCTGGACGACGGCAACATTTCCACGTTTGCGGATTATCTGCGCGATTTCTCCAAGGACACGCAGTTCGTCGTCGTCACCCACAGAAAGGGCACGATGGAGCGCTGCGACGGCCTCTACGGCGTGGCGATGGAAGAAAAGGGCGTTTCCAAGATGCTCAGCGTCGAGCTGAAAGACGTGAGCGCGGACGCGATGGAGTAATCACCCTTCCACCGCTCACGCGGTTCCCCTCCCCTTTCAAGGGGAGGTTCGGGGCTGCTTGACGCGTCAAAACAATTTGAAATAAGCTGTAAGAAACGAACTTCACCTGAAACCTCCCCTTTCAAGGGGAGGGGAACCATCCGCAGATGGTGGAAGGGTGATGAACATCGAAAAAGAAAGGGTCTTGAAAGATGGGTTTCTTTGGATTCGGCAAAAAGAAAGAAAAAGAAAAGGAACAGCAGGCCGCGCAGGCGGCGAAGGCCGAGGAAAAGGTCGAAGAAAAGGCCGAGCAGGCCGCGCCGGTCAGCGAGCCGGAGCAGCCCGCGCAGGAGGAGAAGAAGCAGGGGCTTTTCAGCCGCCTGTGGCAGGGCCTTTCCAAGACGCGCGGCAACGTCGCCGGGCGCGTGGACGAGCTGATCGAGGCGACGGAGAAGATCGACGAGGATTTTTACGAGGATCTGGTGGATATCCTGATCATGAGCGACATGGGCGTTCGCACCAGCGACAAGGTGATTCAGGAACTCAAGGCGCGCGTGGAGCGCGAGAAGATCACCGACGCGAAGAAGGCGCGCGAGATTCTCAAGGATATCCTCAAGGAGATCATGAGCATGCCGCGCAAGCCGCTCAAGTGGCCGATGGTGATGCTGGTGGTCGGCGTGAACGGCGTGGGTAAGACGACGACCATCGGCAAGCTGGCGATGCGCTTCAAGGACGCGCGCCACAGCGTCGTGCTGGCGGCGGCGGATACGTTCCGCGCGGCGGCAGGCGACCAGCTTCAAATCTGGGCGGAGCGCGCGCAGGTGCCGATTGTGCGCCACGCGGAGGGCGCCGACCCGGCGGCGGTGGTGTTCGACGGCATCCAGAAGGCGAAGGCCAGCGAGGCCGACCTGCTGATTGTCGATACGGCCGGCCGCCTGCACAACAAGAAGAACCTGATGGAGGAGCTGCGCAAGATTTCCCGCGTCATCACCCGCGAATACGAGGAGGCCGAGGTGCGCACGCTGCTGGTCATCGACGCGACGACCGGCCAGAACGGCTTGCAGCAGGCGCGCGAATTCTCCGAGGTGGCGGACGTCTCCGGCATCGTGCTGACCAAGCTGGACGGCACGGCCAAGGGCGGCATCGCGGTCGCGATTATGGACGAGCTGAAACTGCCGGTGCTTTACATCGGCGTGGGTGAGGGCATCGAGGACTTGCAGGCGTTTGACGCGAACGCGTTTGTGGACGCGATTTTCTAACAGAAACAGGGAGGCGCTGCCATGCGGATGCTCAAACGGATGCTGGATTTCATTGCTTCGCGGATGCTCATCATCACGGTGGTCTGCGCGCTGCTGATCATCTCGTTTTATCTGGCGATGAACACGGCGAACATCTGGGTGCTGATTGACGACGGCCTGAACGCGCGCGCGGGCGTGGTGCTCATGGGCGAGGACGCGGGCAAGCTGACCAGCTATTTCAGGCAGGAGTTTATCGCGCAGGACCCGGTTTTGCAGGTCGGTACGAGCGACACATCGCCCTATCGCGACTATGAGATTCGCGGGTACGACCATCGGGTGAAGATGGTTTCCGTCTGGTCGTGGCCGTGGGAGAACGTGGCGCGCGCCGAGGTGGTCGAGAGCATCCCCGCCATCGACGGCACGATTCGCTCCTCCAAGCGGGAGGCGGCGCTGGCCGAGGGCGGCGAGGAGCGGCTTTCTCCGCCCGCGTGGACGACGACGCGCTACCGCGTGACGCTGGTGCGCACGGCGGGCAAGTGGCTGATTTCCAACTTACAGTCGATTGCGGAGTAACATGAACTTTGATTTTCTCAACCGGGGCGCGATGCTCGCCCCGATGGCGGGCGTGACGGATATGCCCTTTCGCGTGATCTGCCACGAAATGGGCTGCCCGATGGCGGTCAGCGAAATGGTCAGCGCGAAGGGCTACCTGCTCGCGCCGAAGGATAACCGCGCGACGCGGGAGCTGCTGAGCGTGGACGACACCGAACGCGGTGCGGTCGCCTTGCAGCTTTTCGGTCACGAGCCGGAAATCATGGCGCGCGCGGCGGAGGAGCTGACGCGCGGCGGCCGCTACGCGCTGCTGGATATCAACATGGGCTGCCCCGTGCCGAAGATCGTCGGCAACGGCGAGGGCAGCGCACTGATGAAAGAGCCGGTGCGCGCGGCGGAGATCGTCGCGGCGGTCGCGAAAGCTTCGCATGTGCCGGTGACGGTCAAGATGCGGCTGGGCTTTGAGGCGGGCAGCGAAACCTATCTGCTGCTGGGTCAGCTTGTGCAGGAGAGCGGCGCGCAGATGATTACGCTCCATGCGCGCACGAGAAGCCAGTTCTACGAGGGGCACGCCGATTGGCGCGCTATCGCCAAGCTCAAGCGGCGCGTGTCCATCCCCGTGGTCGGCAACGGCGACGTGACCTGCTGGCAGGACGCGCTGCGCATGCGCGAGGAAACGGGCTGCGACGGCGTGGCGGTCGGCCGCGCGGCGCAGGGCAACCCGTGGATTTTCCGGCAGATTGCCGACGCGATGGCGGGCAAAGCCGTCGTCGAGCCGACGAGCGAGGAAAAGCTGGACGTGCTCAGGCGGCATCTGTACGCGCTGGCTCAGCTCAAGGGCGAGGCCGTCGCCGTGCGCGAGATGCGGCGGCATATCGTCTGCTATGTGCGCGGCATGCGCGATGCGGCGAGACTGCGCGTGAAGGTCAACGCCATCACGGATATCGGCGAGATGGAAGAAGCGCTGAAAGCGTTTATGCTGGAAGGAAAAATATAACGGCAAAAGCCCGAACGATTCAAAACCGTTCGGGCTTTCGCTTATGGAGAAAGGAATGAAGAAAAGGGCGAATCAGGCGGCGGCCTTCGGCGCGAAGCGCTTGCGGAGGCTGGTTTCCACCGACGCGATGAGCGCGATGACCGCGACGATCTCAAACAGGCCGATGACGGCGGTGAACACGTACAGGCTGGCGACGGTTTCAACCGGCGCGGCCTTGATGAGCAGCAGCGCGGCGACGCCCATCACGACGCCGGCGAGGATATAGCGCTTGCTGCAAAGTTTCTGAGCGTAATCCCAAGCTTCCTGAGAGGCCAGGGAGAGCGCGCTGCGGTAGCCGCGCCCCGCGCCGAGCGTCGCGCATTTCTTGATGCGCAGCAGACCGGCCTCGATGGTCAGGTACGGCGCAATCATGAGCAGAAACAGGCAGAGAATCCAGGTGGCAAGCATACAATCAATCTCCTTTATGCAACAAATCTGATGGATATATTATCCCGCATGGGGCAAAATGCGTCAAGAGAGCACGCCGTCAAGAAGCCATAAAGAACATCAGACGAATGTTAACGCGCGTTTATAAAGGGAAATTAACGGGCGAAAAGCAGGATTTTCCCTTTTTATAGCGTATATAGGTATATCATTAAAAATGCAAGTCTCAAAAAGAAAGGAAGATTCATACAATGTTTATGGATAAAATGGCGCCGGGCGTGCTTCGCCTGAGCGTGATGGATAACGATATCGACCTGTTCGAAGGGCAGTACCCCGTGCCGAACGGCGTGAGCTACAACAGCTATTTGATCGAGGATGAGCGGCTCTGCCTGCTTGATACGGTGGACGCGCGCAAGCAGGAGGAATGGCTTGGCGGGCTTGACGAGGCGCTGGCCGGGCGAAAGCTGGATTATCTGGTCATTTCGCACATGGAGCCGGATCACGCGGGTTCGATTGCGGCGCTCTGCGCGCGCCAGCCGCAGGTGAAGCTGGTCGCCAACGCCAAAACGTTTGCTTTTCTGGATCAATTTTCCGGCGACCATCCGCTTACGCAGGAGCGCGTCACGGTGACGGAGGGCGGCACACTGGCGCTCGGCAGCCACACGCTGCATTTTGTGCTTGCGCCGATGGTGCATTGGCCGGAGGTCATGGTCGCCTATGAGGATAGCGAAAAGGTGCTCTTCTCGGCGGACGGCTTCGGCAATTTCGGCCCGCTGACGTATACCGACGCGTGGGCGGACGAAGCGCGGCGCTATTACTGCAACATCGTCGGCAAATACGGCGCGCAGGTGCAGGGGCTGCTGAAAAAGGCCGCCGCGCTCGAGATTCAGACGGTCTGCCCGCTGCACGGCCCGCAGCTCAGCGGCGAGGCGCTGACCCGCGCGCTGGCGCTTTACAGCCTTTGGGCGGCATGGAAGCCGGAAGAGAGCGGCGTGCTGGTGGCCTATGCGGGCTTCCACGGCCATACCGCCGAGGCGGCCAAACTGCTGGCCGAAAAGCTGCATGCGCTGGGCGAAACCGTCGAGGTGATCGACCTGAACCGCGTACACAAGAGCTACGCTGTCTCGGCGGCGTTCAAATTCGACCGCATGGCGCTGTGCGCGGCAACGTATGACGGCGCATACGCCCCGGCGATGGAGGCGTTCTTCTCCGCGCTCAAGCTCAAGGGCTTGCAGGGGCGCGCTGTCGCGCTGGTGGAAAACGGCACATGGGCGCCGATGGCCGCCAAGCAGATGCGCGCGGCGCTGGAAACGATGAAGAACATGCAGGCGCTTGAGCAGCAGGTGACAATCCGCTCGGCGATGAACGCGAAGAACCGCGGGGAGCTGGAAGAGCTGGCGCGGAAACTGGTGATGTAACGCCTTTTGGAGGCCTGCCGGAAGCGAAAGGAGGGAGGAGCGATGATTCGAACCATCCGAACTGCGGAAGTCTGTCGGGCGTTCGCATCCGGCTTTTTGGGCGATCCCCAATTTTCGGATCCCATGCTGTGCAGCGAAGAACAGGTTCAAAGCAACCTGCTCCATGCCATCGAGCGGGCGGACAGCCACTGCGTTTTCGGCGTGTATCGGGAAGAACGGATGATCGGGCTGTTCGCCTTCCTCGTCCTCCGGGATGAGCGATACATCGAAATGCTCGTCGGCCTGTCCCGCGAGAAGGAAGCGTATTCGGAGGCGCTGCAAGCGCTGGAACAACGCTTCCCCGGTTACGGCGCGGATTTTGTGTTCAATCCTCAAAATGATCTACTGCGCGCGCTACTGACGGCGCGCAGCGCGGAGTTTGAGCCGGAACAGCAGAAGATGGTGCTGGAAACGCCTGTGCTTGGTGTGGACACGAGCGATATCGAGCCGCTTTCCGCGCGGTATGCGGAGGCGTATTGCGGCATGCACAACAAGGAGATGTACTGGACGGGCGAAAAGGTCATGGCGGCGCAGGATCGTTTCCGCACGCTTCTGGCGATTCGCGCGGGCAGGGTCGTGGGCTATCTGGATGTGACCTATACGCGCAGGGAAAACGAACCGTTTGATCTGTTCGTTCTGCCGGAATACCGCCGGATGGGCTATGGAAGAAAGCTGCTGGCCAAAGCGCTGGACATGAATCGCCCCAACGGCATGATGCTGCTTGTGGATGTGGACAACGAACCGGCGATTCGCCTGTATGCGTCAATGGGCTTTGCGAAAGCGCAGGGGCAGAATAACCTGACAGCGCATTGGCGCATACCCGACGGGAAATAAGAAGCAGAATAAAAAGAAGACCCGACTCCCTGATGACGGCGGAAATCGCCGCAGGGGCTCGGGTCGTTTTTTCTATCCAGCTCAGGTCAGGCCAGCGCCGCCGCGGCGATATTCAGCAGCGAGGTGAACAGGCTCAGCCGCAGCAAAATCGTGCTCAAGCCGCTTTGGCCGCGCCTGATGGCGGGCCAGAGCGCCAGCAGCGCGCCGACGACCGCGCCCGGAAGCAGCCAGAGCATCACGTCCGCATCCGGCAGAACCAGCCGCGCGCGAATCAGCAGCACGATCAATTTGCCGACCATCGCGAAGAGCGCAACCGTCAGCGCGGCAAACGCGCCTTCGTCATCCTCCGCACTGAACAGGAGGAAATAGAGTGTCAGGGTCAGCGGTTCCGCGCCGAAGGAGAGGAATGAGCCGAGCAGCCCGACGAGCAGCGCGACGGGAAAGCTCAGCTGCCGCGAAAGATTCATCGGCGCGACCGTGTGTCTCAGCGGGCCGAAGTAGAGCGACGGCAGCGCGATGAGCGTGAACAGCAGCGCGTTTTGCAGCAGCACGGCGGATTCGCGCGTGATCATGGCGAAAAAGCGCGCACTTGCCAAGTCGCCCAGAACGCCGCCCAGCGCCGCGCCGACCGCCAGCAGCAGCAGCTCGTCCGGGTGCAGCGGGAGGGCGTGATTCAGCGCGAAAAACGCTGCCACCAGCGCCGCGCAAAGCGTCGCCATCGTGCAGAGCGCCGCGACGGAGGCGGGCGCGAGCGGCGAAACCGCATCCAGCAGGGGACGCAGCAGCGTCGTCGCGCCGATGCCGGAGAGCAGGCCGAAAAACGCGCTGACGCCGCTTAAAATCAGGTAAATCATAGGCGGAGTTCGTCCAGTTTGGCCGCATGCCCGAGCGCGTCCTCGATGCGAAGCAGGCGGTTATATTTGCTCACGCGTTCGCTTCGGCAGGGCGCGCCCGTCTTGATCTGCCCCGCGCCGAGCGCCACGGCGAGGTCGGCGATGGTCGTGTCCTCCGTCTCGCCCGAGCGGTGGGACATGATGGTGCGGTAGCCGCTCCTGTGCGCCAGCGAAAGCGCCTGCATGGTCTCCGTCAGCGTGCCGATCTGGTTCGGCTTGAGCAGAATCGCGTTCGCGCAGCCCATCAAAATGCCGCGCTGCAAGCGCTCGGTGTTCGTCACGAAGAGATCGTCGCCGACGAGCTGGCACCGGCTGCCCAGCTCCCGCGTCAGCGCCTGCCACGCGGGCCAATCCTCCTCGCCCAGCGGATCTTCGATGGAGCGAATGGGATATTGTTCGCACAGGCCGCGCCAATGCTCTGTCAGCTCGTGCGCGGTGAAACTGCGCCCCGATTTGGGCAGCACATAGCGCCCCTTCTGCTCCCACTCGCTGGCGGCTGCGTCCAGCGCGAGGGCGATATCCGTGCCCGGCGTGTAGCCCGCGCGGGAGATGGCGTCCAGAATGAGGTCGAGCGCCTGCTTTTCCTCGGAAATCTCCGGCGCAAAACCGCCTTCGTCGCCCACGCCCGTGGAAAGCCCCTTCTTTTTGAGCAGCGCCGCCAGCGCGTGATAGATTTCCGCGCCCATCCGCAGCGCCGAACGGAAATCCTTCGCGCCGACGGGCACGATCATGAATTCCTGCACATCCAGCCCGTTGCCCGCGTGCACGCCGCCGTTGAGGATGTTCATCATCGGCATGGGCATCAGGTGCGCCTGGGTGCCGCCCAGAAAGCGGAAAAGCGCCATGCCCTGCGCGCAGGCCGCCGCTTTGGCGCAGGCCATCGACACGGCCAGCGTCGCATTTGCGCCGAGCACGGATTTGTTTTTCGTGCCGTCCAGCGCTATGAGCGCCTGATCGACGGCGAACAGGTTATCCGCGTCCATGCCGCGCAGGGCGTTGTGGATCGCGCCGGAGATGTTTTTGCAGGCTTGCAGCACGCTTTTGCCGCCGTAGAGCTGCATGTCGCCGTCGCGCAGTTCCACCGCTTCGTATTTGCCCGTGGATGCGCCGCTGGGCGCGATGGCCGTGCAGACCACGCCGCTGGAGAGCTGCACCTCCGCCTCGACAGTCGGGTTTCCGCGCGAATCGAGCACCTGCCGCCCGATCACGCCGACGATTTCCGTTTTGCTCATGATGATGCCTCCCGATATTCGGTTGAATCACCCTTCCACCATCTGCGGATGGTCCCCCTCCCCTTTTAAGGGGAGGGGAACCGCGTGAGCGGTGGAAGGGTGATGACACGAAAACTTCATTGCAAATCTATCTTGAACATGATGAATTGCGATTATGCAAAAAAGGCGCCTGCGTAAAGCAAGCGCCCTTTGAGGGAGGAGAGGGAGAGAATCAGAACTTGAGGAACCAGGTGGAAATGTAGCCGGTCTGGCCGTTGACTTCAACCTTCGTCCAGTCGGTCGTCTTTTCCAACACCTTGACCGTCGTGCCGACCGGAACCGTGGCGATCACGGAGGCGGACAGGCTCGCGCGGCTGCGGAAATTGACATAGCTGCCGCCGTTGGCGTTGAACACGCGCGCGGTGCCGCTGTGAATGTCGCTGGTGACCTTCAGATACTTGGCCATCATGTAGCCGGTCTTGCCGTCCACGCTGACCTTGTACCAGTCGCCCTGCCGCGCGAGCAGGGTCACGGCCTTGCCGTTGCGGTAGTAGCCCAGCGATTCGCTGCTGACGCTGGCTTCGCGGCGCAGGAAAAGCACCTGCGTGTCGCGCGGGTTGTTGACGACGGCGGTTCCGGTCGCCGGGGTCGCGGCGGAAGAGCCGCTGCTCACGGCCTTGCCGGAGAGCCACTGGCTCTGCATGTAGCCGGTCTTGCCGTCCACGCTGACCTTGCTCCAATCGCCGTTGGTGGCCAGCACGTTCACCTTCGTGCCGCGCGGGTACGAACCGAGGATTTCGCCGTTCGGCTCGGCGCGCAGGTTCAGGCCGCGGCTGTTCGTCTTGACGTAGGCGGTGGCGTTGGTCGCGCCCTCGCTGCCCAGGTACTTGGCGTACATGTAGCCGCTCTGGCCGCCGACGTCCACGCTCGCCCAGTCGCCGTTGACGCCCTTGACGAGCACCTCGGTGCCCCAGCCGTATTTGCCCAGAATGGCGGAAGATGCGCTCTCCTCGGCGCGCAGGTTCAGCGTGCCGCAGGTGATGACGCGGGTTTCGTTTTCGGCGAAGGCCGCCAGCGGGGCGACCATCGCCATGCTCAGCATTGCGGCGCAAGCCGCCTTTTTCTTGCCGGTAAACATATAGGAAGTCCTCCTTTGTCATTGCGAAGGCGCTCAAGCGGCCGCTCTTGACCGCCTTCTGCATATCTGACGAAGAAGGCAATTCTTTTATTGCAACATCATCGTTTCCAAGTTCTGGAAAGGATAAGGGAGAACAGAAAAAAGCAAGCAATATCAGAAAAAACGGGGGAGAAAAAGGCGTGACGCGCTCAAATGGAAGATATTGGCATGCGTGAGCAAAAGGCTCCCGCCTGGAGGAAGTTGCAGACTGGAAACAAAAAGCTAAGTTTGCTTATGTCAACAAGCTGAGGCTTCCTCTTAGAGGGAGCTGGCACGCCGATAGGCGTGTCTGAAGGCGTTTTACAGCGTATCCAGCGTCTGCGAAATTGCGGCCAATCCGGCTTTCAATTCGTCTGCGCCGCAGGCATAGCCGATGCGCGCGCAACCCTCGAGTTCAAAGCATGCGCCGGGGGTGAGCAGCGCGCCGGTCTGCGCGAGCAGCTTTTCGCAGAAGGCGTAGGAAGGCATCGGGCTGTCGTAAAACAGCAGCGCAATCGTGCCCGCCTGCGGGCGGACGAAGTGGACGCGCTTTTCTTTGCCCACCCAGTCGGTCAGGATGGCCAGATTTTCGCGAACGATGCCCCGGTTGCGCGCCAGCAGCGCGTGGCTGTGGCGCAGGGCGAGGGAGGCGACGGCCTCGTCGAACATGCCGCAGCTGATCAGGCTGTAATCGCGGCGGGAGAGGCAGGCGTTGATGAAATCCCCCAAACGGGTTTGGGCGGCAACCCAACGTTATCCCTGTAAAATGTCAACCGCAAAATCCGGCTCGCAGCGAATTTCGAGCGGCTTCCCTGTGATAGGGTGAATCAGCGAAAGCTGAACCGCGCTGAGCTGGTGATACGGCGCGCGGTACTTCGCGGCACATTCGATGGATTCTGCCGTTTGATAGCGCGTATCGCCGAGCAGCGGGTGGCCGATGTGCGCCATATGCACGCGAAGCTGATGCGTGCGCCCGGTGAGAGGGAAAAGCCGAACCAGCGAAACGCCGACATAAACCGCCTCGACACGGTAGCGCGTCACGGCGCGCTGGCCGCCCGGCAGAACCGCACGGGTGAAGCTGTCCGGCGCGACGCGGTCAATCGGCGCGTCGATTTCGCCTTCCGGCTCGGCCAAAGCGCCGCAGACCAGCGCGAGGTATTCCTTGTGAAAGGTATCCGCCTGCATCTGCCGCTGGATGTGCGCCTGCGCGTAGGGCAGCTTGGCGAAAAGCACGATGCCCGTCGTCTCCGCATCCAGCCGATGAACGGGGTGCGCGCCGCCGTGCAGATAGCTTTGCACACGCCCTTCCAGCGTGTCCGCGCCGCGCGGGGCGGACGGGGAGGGATGCACCTGCAAGGGCGCGGGCTTGCGCACGGCCAGCAGCGCGTCGTCTTCATAGAGCACATCCACGTCGGCGGATGCTGAAAAAACCGTCGGCATGTCGTACTCGGCCAGCGGAACGCAGACCGTTCTGCCCGCGCCGACGCGCTGGTTGGCGAAAAACGGCGCGCCGTCCACCGTCAAGCCCAGCCGCTTGGCCTCCCGCGCCTCCCTTGCGGAAAGCGAGAGCGGCCCGCGCAGGAGTTGATCGAGGGTCAGCGCGCCGTCGGATTCGGTTGTGATGTACGAAAGGAACATTACAGAACCTTGCTCAGGAAGTCCTGCGTGCGCGGGTTCTGCGGATGGTCGAACACCTGATGCGGGTCGCCCTGCTCCATGATGATGCCCTCATCCATGAACAGCACGCGGTTGCAGACCTCGCGCGCGAAGCCCATTTCGTGGGTGACGATCACGCAGGTCATGTTGTTTTTCGCCAGCGACTTGATCACCTCGAGCACCTCGCCGACCATTTCCGGGTCAAGGGCGCTGGTCGGTTCGTCAAAGAGCATGACTTCCGGCTCCATCGCCAGCGCGCGCACGATGGCCAGGCGCTGCTTCTGGCCGCCGGAGAGGCGGGAAGGCTTGTTGTCGCGCTTGTCGGAAAGGCCGACGCGGGCGAGCAGGGATTCCGCCTTGGCGACGGCCTCGTCCTTGCTCATCTTGCCCAGCAGAACGGGCGCGAGGGTGATGTTGTCGATCACGGACATATGCGGGAAGATGTTGAAATGCTGGAAGACCATGCCCATCTTCTGGCGGTGCCGGTCGATATTGACGCTCTTATCCGCAATATCCACGCCGTCAAACCAGATGTGGCCGCTGGTCGGCTCTTCAAGCCGGTTAAGACAGCGCAGGAAGGTCGATTTGCCCGAGCCGGACGGGCCGATCAGCGAGACGACCTCGCCCTTATGGATGGTTTCGGTGATGCCGCTCAGCACTTTCAAATTGCCGAAGCTCTTGTGCAAATCCTCGACGCGGATCAGCTCGGGCGCGTTTTCAAACGAATCAGTCATCGCTCTTCAGCCTCCTTTCAAGAACGGTAATCAGCTTGCTCATGGTGAAGGTCACGACGAAGTAGATCACGCCGATGATGATCAGCGGCTCGATAACGAGGTAGGTCTTGCCGGAGATCGTCTGGTACTGGGTCATCAGGTCGCCGACGTAGAACGTCGAGGCCAGCGACGTTTCCTTCGTCACCGCGACGAACTCGTTGCACATCGCGGGCAGCACGTTCTTAAAGGCCTGCGGCAGGATGATGCGCATCATCGTCTGGCGGGAGGAAAGACCCAGCGAACGCGCCGCCTCGGTCTGACCGCGGTCGATGGATTGAATACCCGAGCGGAAAACCTCGGACATGTACGCGCCGGAGTTGATGACCAGCGCCACGGCGATGCAGGTGAATTTGGAAAGCTTGAGCGCCGGGAGAATATCCGGCAGCAGGAAATAGAAGAAATAAAGCTGGAGCAGCAGCGGCGTGTCGCGGATGACCTCGGTGTAGACGGTCGCGATGCTGCGCAGCACCTTTGACTTGCTCAGGCGCATGATGGCGACCAGCGCGCCGATCACGCAGCCGATAGCTACGGAAATCAGCGCCAGCAGCAGTGTTGTGCCAAGGCCGTTCAGAAAGTTCATGCCGTATTTTTGCAGCAGCTTCGTGATGTTCTGAAGCAGCAAGGGAATCCCTCCTTCTTGTGATTGCGGGGTGAGTAAAAAAGCGTCAGAGTGTTTCAACGCGCCGCATGGCGTTAAGCACCATGTCCTGCGTGACGGGGTAGGGGATATGCGCCATATCCGGCCCGGTCGTGGCTTCGACAAGCGCGTCGTGCAGCGCGGCCTTATCCAGCGGCACGTTCATTTCGGCAAGCGTCACCGGCGTGCCCAGCGAAACGAGGAACGCGCGCAGCTCGCGCGCCCTGTCCATCTGCCCATCCAGCGCGAGCTGAACCAGCGCACCGTAAGCGACCAGATCGCCGTGCAGGTCGTCCCGCTCGACGTGCTCAAAGTGCTGGAGACCATAGCAGACCGCATGCGCCAGCGCGCAGTTGTAGTTGTCATCCGCCATCAGCGAGACCAGCCCCGCCGAGAGGATAACGCTCCGGGCGCACATTTCCATCGCCGGGCCGGCTTCGTGGCGCTCCACCTCGTCAAGCGCCTGACGGCCGAATTTCACGATCGGGTCGTAGCAGGTGCTTGACAGGCTCACACCGATGGCGGACATATGATCCAGCGCCCCGCCCAGCTCGTCGCCCCGCGCGCTGAACGTCGATTCCAGATACTTGGCCAGCGTGTCGCCCATGCCTGCGCGGAAGAACCGCGCCGGGGCGTTGGCCGCCAGATTCAGGTCGATCAGCGTGAGCGCGGGCGGCGCGTCATAAAAGAGGAAGCGGTCAAACGGCCCGTCCTCGCGATAGACGACGGAGAGCGCGGTAATCGGCGCGCAGTTGGAAACCAGCGTCGGCAGGCTGACCAGCGGAATTCCCAGCTGATGGGCCACGCCTTTTGCGGTGTCGATGGCCTTGCCGCCGCCCATGCCGACCAGAAAATCCGGCTGCATCGGCGCGATTTCGGCGGAAAGCCTGTCCATCGCCGCCTGTGTGCATGCGCCGCCGAAAGGGAGAGCGCACAGCATCCGCATGCCGCTGCCCGCCAGCCCTTCTTTGAGGGAAGGCAGACCCTTTTCCATCGCCGTATGGCCGCCGACGAGCGCAAAGCGCGCGCCGAAGTCCTTGCAAAGCTCGGGAAAGCGCTTGTATACGCCGCGCCCAAAGCAGAAGCGCGGCAGGGTAACCACGTCGGTCAGATACATATTACACCAGCCTCGGCAGCTTGGCCAGACGCTCCAGCGCCTCGTTCAGCGTCTCCTCGCTGCGGGCGAAGTGCAGGCGGATCAAATGGTTGACCGGCTCGCGGAAGAAGCTCGAGCCAGGCACGGCCGCCACGCCGATGGTGCGGATCATCCACTCGCAGAACTCCATGTCGCTCTTGCCGTGGAAGCGCATGCCCGGCTTCTGGAAATCGCTGATATCGACCATCACGAAATAGCTGCCCTGCGGCACGGTATGCTTGAGGCCGATGCGATCCAGCCCGTCGAGGAACACCTGACGCTTGTGGGTATACAGCTCGGTCAGCCCGTCGTAGTAGCTCTGCGGGAAGTTGAGGCCGACGACCGCCGCCTCCTGAAGCGGCGCGGCCGCGCCGACGGTCAGAAAGTCGTGCACCTTTTTCGCGCCCTCGATGACGTTTTCCGGCCCAATGAGGTAACCCAGACGCCAGCCGGTGATGGAATACGTCTTGGAGAGGGAGGAGCAGCAGATCACGCGGTCGGCGATTTCCGGCAGCGCGCCCGCGTAGACATGATGATACGGCGCGAAGACGATGTGCTCGTAAACCTCGTCGGTGATCATGTACGCGTCATACTTGTTGCACAGGCCGCCAATGAACAGCAGCTCTTCCTTGGTGAAGACCTTGCCGCACGGGTTCGACGGGTTGCAGACGATGATCGCCTTCGGGTGCTGGCGGAACGCGTCCTCGAGCACGTTGCGGTCAAAGTCGAACGTCGGCGGAACGAGCGGCACGAAGATCGGGTCCGCGCCGGAGAGAATCGCGTCCGCACCGTAGTTTTCATAGAACGGGGAGAACACGACCACCTTGTCGCCGGGGTTGCAGACGGTCATCATCGCGCTCATCATGGCTTCGGTGCCGCCGCAGGTGACGAGAATTTCGGTATCCGGGTTGATTTCGCGGCCATAGGCGCGGCCCTGCTTGCGGGCGAGCGCTTCGCGGAAGTTCTCCGCGCCGAAGGTCACGGAATACTGGTGCGGGCCTTCATCGGCGACCTCGCGCAGGCGGTCGGTGATCGCCTTGGGCGGCGGAAAATCCGGGAAACCCTGAGAGAGGTTGATGGCGTCCACCTCGTCGCTGATGCGGGTCATGCGGCGGATGACGGAATCGGTAAACGTCTGAACGCGATGGCTCAGTTCTGGCATAAATATTCACACCTTTCCAAGTGAGGCAAAACTGCATACTCTTGCGCGAACGCAACGCACATATTCTAGCACATCAAATGAAAATAAACAACAGGTAATCCGGCTTTTCTTTATAAATAGCAAAGATTTTTTCAAACTGGCCGAAAAATAAAGTATTTTTATGCAGAATATACACTTGACATATGCATAAACCCGTCGTAAAATAGCATCATCGTTTTTGCGGGATGTTCCCGCAGAAGAAAAAAGGAGGAAATCCGATTATGAAAAAGATTCTTGCGTTCGCCCTTGCACTGGCGATGATTCTCACCTGCTCCCTCGCGCTGGCCGATCGTCTGGACGATATCAAGGCCGCCGGCAAGCTGACCGTCGCGACCAGCCCGGACTGGCCGCCGTATGAGTACATCGACGACGACGGCAACATCGTCGGCACCGATATCCTCATGTGCGAGTGGATGGCCGAGCAGCTCGGCGTGGAGCTGGAGATTCAGCCGATGGCGTTCGACGCCTGCCTCGCGGCCGTCGGCCAGGGCGATGTGGACATGATGGTCGCCGGCCTGACCTACGATGAGAACCGTCTGGCCCGCATGGAGCTGACCGGCATCTACTGGAATGAAGGCGATCAGGGCGTACTCGTCAAGAAGGGCACCGGCGCTTCCTACAACTCCGCTGAGTCCTTCGCGGGCAAGACCGTTGCCGCGCAGAACGGCACCAACCAGCAGATCATGGCTGAAGAGCAGCTGCCGGAGAGCACCACGGTTGAGCTTGTCACCAAGATCCCGGATGGCGTGAACATGGTGAAGACCGGCCGTATTGACGGTCTGGTTGTGCCGAAGACCGTTTACGACAGTATTCTTGCCGAGAACGACGACCTTGAGGTTGCGGATTTCGCGTTTGACTTCCAGGGCGGCAACTACATCGCCAGCGTCAAGGGCGAGGATGCGCTCACCGCGAAGATTCAGGAGATGATCGACACCATCAATGCCGAGGGTCTCTATCAGCAGTGGGTGGACGAGATTCAGAAGTAATCTCTGAGCAATTGCAAAGTGAAAGCCGCCGGGCGACGAACCCGGCGGCTTTTGTTTTGCCGTATATAAAGAAACATGATATAATGCTTGCGTGTAGACAAGCAGGGTCTACGGGGTGGTGCCTCCGCATAGGGCGTACAACAGAAGCGGAGGTGATTGGAATGACGAACGTTGAATTGCTCAATGCTCTTATTTCCATCGCAGGGCTTGTTCTGAGCGCTTTTGCACTCGGCTATTCCTTAAAGCGATAAAAAGACCGCCTCGCAGCTGCAACTGCTTGGCGGTTTACGGTCTTTGACCTGATCATGGCCATGTGGTGGGTTTCCACCTCGTAGGTTGTCCCCCTACTTGTCTACATTGTACGCCATCCCTGCCCGCTTGTCAACCCAAGCAGGCAGGGTCTTTTCAATTCATGAAAGATTGCGCAAAGACTGCTTAAAGGTGGAGAGCGCTTTGTGCTATCATACAGTTATTTCATTAGAATGTTTTTCGCCCATGCCATGATTTCATCGGCAAATTGTAATGCGTGTACAACCGTGGATTCGTCAATTTGGATATCATTCGGATAGCGAACAATGACACCGAAAGCGTTTAGACTATCGGCAATATCCAATAAGTCATCTGAGACGGGAACGTGATTTTTCATTTGTTCAAGCAGAAAGGAAAGATCATGCTTTCGTGGAAGCCCGCCCAGAATTTTTAACGCCATGTAAACGGCTTTGATTGCCTTTTCGGCGGCCTGCTGACAATGATAGCAGATCATTTCAAATGGCGGGGGAGAAGTTTGACCAAAGGTGTTTGGCTACCGCAAGGTCTTTTTCTGCAAAGTCCATCCATCGCAGCACCTCATAGTCCATACAGCAACATCCCTTTCTGCGCGACCTCATGTTCAAGCGTAGCATGAATCTTGCGTTCGTCGAATTTGCTCTGTGTGCCGATAAGGATGTCTACGGGATGCTGTTTAATGCCGCGGATGGAGCGATACGCCTGCCGCATCAGCGAGATGAGGTCGGTACGACTGTCCTCTACAATGATATAGAAATCGAAATCGCTCTCTGCGGTGTATGTTCCGTTGGCATAAGAGCCGAAGAGGTAGATTTTCAGCGGCGCAAGCTGACGGACAAAGCAGTCCTTAAGCGCGTTGATTTCGTCAAGCGGCATATCAATCCCTCCTTTTTTGATTCTATTATATGCGATTGCGCAAACGGAATCAAGGAGAATATACAACAAGACCGCCCATCCCACATCGGGGAGA
>CAKTXH010000004.1 GCA_934630975.1 uncultured Clostridia bacterium
GACTCCCGAAAAGGCTGCCTTCGTGTCCAGCTTTGCCGATTGTGATGAATTATTTGTGATTAATCAGCGGTTCCTTATAAATTTTATGAAAAATAGGATTTCTGCTCATTTGTGCCTTACGATAGAATTGCAAGAAATGAGGTATTTTTTTTCCCCCCCCGAATATCTCTGTTTATCAAGTTCTAGAATATTTTTCATAATTTTTTCAATTCCTCTTCTTGTTTTACTTATAAAACTCAGCGTACCACTCAGCGAACTTCCTCAAACCAGTCCTCAAGTCAGTGCTCGGTTTATATCCGAAGTCACGCTCCAGTGCGCTCGTATCTGCATAGGTTACTGGCACATCACCCGGCTGCATCGGAACCAGTTCCTTGTGAGCTTCAAAATCGTAATCTTCCGGCAACACCTTTGCACGAACCAGCTCCTCGCTCAGAATCTGTACGAAGTCCAGCAGGTTCTCCGGGTTCTGATTGCCAATGTTGTAAACTGCATACGGTGGAATCGGCAGACCGTCTTCACCATTTTTCTTGTCCGGTGCTTTCTTCATCACACGAACAACCCCCTCAACGATGTCATCCACATAAGTAAAGTCCCGCTTGCAGTTGCCGTAGTTGAAAATTTTGATGGTTTCGCCCTTCACCAGCTTGTTGGTGAAGCCGAAGTAAGCCATGTCAGGACGGCCTGCCGGTCCATATACTGTGAAGAATCGCAGACCAGTGGACGGAATGTTGTACAACTTAGAATAAGCATGAGCCATCAGCTCATTGGATTTCTTAGTGGCTGCATACAGGGAAACCGGATTGTCAACCTTATCATCCGTGCTGTACGGAACCTTCTTGTTGGAACCGTAGACGGAGGAAGAGGAAGCATAAACCAAATGCTCCAGACTCTCGCAATGACGGCAGGCCTCCAAAATATTAAAGAAGCCGACCAAGTTGGATTCCACATAAGCATCCGGGTTGGTGATGGAGTAACGCACACCAGCCTGTGCTGCAAGGTTGACGACCACCGACGGCTTGTACTTCTCGAACAGCTCCGTGATCAGCTCCTTGTCGGCGATGTTGCCTTTGACAAAGGTAAATGTGGGATACTTGGCCAGCTCATTCAGGCGGAATTCTTTCAGTGCCACATCGTAGTAGGCATTCATATTGTCGATGCCGATAACCGTAGCAGAAGGAGCTTCCTGATAGATTCGTTTCACAAGATTAGAGCCTATGAAGCCTGCTGCTCCTGTGACTAAAATCGTCTTATTTTCCAAATTTACTGTACTCATTTGTATTCCTCCGCTTTTTGTTCATTTCCTAATCTATGTACACATCCTTTTGGATGTTGCTTTTTATTAATTGTGTCTTGTTTAGACCACCACTGAATCTTTCATATAGACCTGTCATGGGCTACTCACTCATTTCGCTTCAACTGAAACTTTATGGTAGACACCTTCATACCACCTCACCACCAAAGTGTTAGGTTTTATTGTCATACCACGTTGGACAGTACCTCTATTTTCCAAAGTGCCAACCTTTATTGTCATAACCCGTACACCAACTCACTTTGTTAAAACTGTACAAGTTCATATCCTCCTCTTGTTGCAACACGAACAATCATCTAGCACCCTCTACCTCTAATTCTCCAGAAAAATGCAGTTATCATGTCCGTCTTTTCTCTGCAATAAACTTTTCCAGAAAAATAGATTTTGGGCTTTTCAACACTTTCAACCTCCACCTCTAATTCTTCGGAAAAATGAAGGTTTCATGTCCGCACCTTGCTCTGCAATAAAACAGGCTCGCAGTAGGGGTATTTCGCATGCGTTTTATACGCCACCGTAGACCATCATGCAGCCACTGAAAGTTTGAGGTAGACATTGCCTTCTCCCGCAACATCTTTCTCATCCGCCCGTTTCTTATCTTCCCTCTCTTTTTCTTTCCTTCGTCCACACAGCAAAAGCCCGAGACAGACAATTCGTCTGTCATCAGGCTTCTATTTTCTATTCTCCGCTTCTGCGCGTTTGATCAGGCTTGTTTTCATCTTGTTCAGCCTCCGTATCAGTCTGCGGCGTTCGGTTTGCCGTTCAACCTATCCGTTTGGGAAACCTTCGTTTTCAGAGGTTATCGGCGCTTTCTCAGCGCGTCTGAGCCCATCATTGATAACATTCGATTTTACCATTTCTATTATAAGCTTTTCCATCTATGCTTGTCAAGTTTTCGGCCCGTTCAAACATGCTGTTTTTTTCGACATATTTTTCATGAATCCGTTATATTATCTTTCGTGATCCATCCCGCCTTTTTTCAGCGGTCAATAGCCGCTTTTTCCATGTTTTGCGCAAACGCTTCCGGCACGTCAATCAATCCGAAGCGATAGAAAAGCGGATAAATATAGGAAACGCCGCGCAGATCGCCCATTGCTTTCGGCCTTGAAACCAGCGGCCTTTCGCCCTCCATCTGCCGGATGGTTTCAAACGACATCATCACGGTTTTCCACGTGATGCTCTTGCTGCGCTCGCGCCTGTCCACGAAGATTTCCTTGGTGTACACGCCCCGCTTGCCGATTTTCAAGTGATAGCTGAACGGCAGGCCGGAGGCCGTTCGAAACGCTTCCCCCTGAAACGCGTCCACGCATGCCCAAAGCGTCTGCTCATTCGGCGTTTGGCGAAGCCTTTGCAGCCGTTCCTCTCGATTCTCGTCCATCTTCTTCCTCCCGTTTTTTCCAGCTTATCGTAAATGAGCAAATCCGAAAATTTACACAAACCCGACGGACGACTGCTCGTAAAACGGGCACGTTTTCCGAAGGAAGGACAGAGCATAGCCGCTCCTACATTTTACGAAAGCGAAATTCCGATGTAGGCGCGCATTGCGCATCCGCAGCTTGTTGACATAAGCAAACTTGTCTTAAATAGCAAAATCAAGAAATTCAGCTATTCTTTCATTTGCGGAAAGGGCTATTCTCCCCCCTTCGGGGGGAAGAATAGCTTTTTGTCCGCATTCTGGAGGGCGCGCATTGCGCGTCCGCTTTTTATGCGGAATTTGTTTTTTGCTCATTTGCAGCAGCTTATAAAAAGCGCCGCATCCACCGACGCAGCGCTTCTCCTATTGTTTTTTACTCATTTTGCGGCGGATGATTCGTTTTCCGTTTTCAAGCAGCGCCCGGAATTCGGCTGTTCTCCCGAACACAACCAGAATCAGCGCGCCATAGACCATTGTAAACCCAATGCCTTCCAGAATAAACATCCAAACCGTATTGATCTGTCCTTGAAAGAGCCATCCTCCCAATAAACTGCCGGCAATTACCGTCGCCGTGCGAATTCCGTAATCCACGAAATACGTTTTGAGCTTGTCCTTCCAGCCCGTTCGAATCCCGTATTTCATCAAAACATACGGCTCCACCCAGAAGCATGTCGTCATCGTGCTGATGATCGTCCCCAGGAAAACGCCCGCAACGCCGTGTTTCTGCACCAGAATCAGCGACGTCACCAGATTGATGATCGCCTCCGCAACCGCCTTGTATCGGTCGTGCCAGAACAGCCCCATGGCCTCTCGAAACTGCAAGTTGATCTGCCGCATGCCGGAGGTGTAAAACTGCGTGATCACAATCAGCACAATTGAAGTCGGAAACAGATACGCCTCGCCGAACATCAGCCGCATAAACGGGTTAAACAGCACCGTCAGCCCCGCGGCAAAATAGCCGTAAAAGAGGAACATGAAAAAATCGAGCTGTTTGTAGATTTTATAGACGTATTCGCCGTCTTCCGTCGCGCCAAGGTTGCCAATGCTCCCCGTGAACGCGGAATACACCTTGTTCAGCAGGTCGTTCAGGCTCTTGACCACCAGCCGATAGTTGGAATAAATGCCCACGCTGGTCAGCCCGACAAAGGCGGACATAATCAGGTTGTCCGTGCCGTTGACGACGACCGTGCCGAATCGGTGCATGCTCATCGCCCAGATGTTTTTGAGGATATCCCACCGCTTTTCCCTGCTCGGCAGCCGTTTTTCGTCCCTGAGGTAGGGATAATCCCTGTCCACTTTCAACGCCACAATGGCGTTGGTCGCAATCAGCGTGCCGATCTGCACCGCCAGATACAGCAGAAAGTTGCGCGTCAGCATCAGCACCGCGATTTGCAGCAGCATCTGCGCCGTGCGCATGATCTGCTCCACCACGGTTCTGACATAGGCTTTCTGATACGCCAGCAGAATCGAGTTCTTGTAAGAAAGCAGATACGAGCAGACCGAGTTGCCCAGATACATCAGGTAGATGATCCGCAGGTTCTCGATGCCGGAATCGCCCTTGATCAGCACATCCAGAAACGGCAGCAGCGCAAGCCCGACCACCAGCACAAACGCCGCGACGATCCGATACAGGATGCGGTACAGGTTCATGAGCTGCCCCAGCTCTTCGCGGTTGTTTTCCGCGGCGGGCTTGTACATGCTGAAAATCATCGCCGAACCGATGCCCAGCTCGGCCAGGTTCAGCATGCCGAGGATATCCGAAAACAGCCCGTTTACGCCCAGATACGCCGCCGCCAGATAGCGGATGAAGATCATCCGGCTGATGAACGACAGCGCCATGTTCAGCAGATGGCCGCCCACGCCCGCAATGATGTTGATGATGGAATATTTGGTTCGCATCACGCGCCCCTTCCCGCTCAGCCCTGCTTTTTCTGCGCCCGCGCGGCGCGCCGCACATGGCGGATGAAGGTCACGTTGCCCACGATATAGCGCTTAAACAGCCGCCTCGGCTCCTGAACGAAGCGGTACAGCCATTCCAGCCCCAGCCTCTGCCAAAGCTCCGGCGCGCGCTTCGTCACCCCGGCCACCACGTCGAAACTGCCGCCCACGCCCATCACGAACGGGATGTTCAGTTTTTCGAGATACTGGTGCACCCAGTATTCTTTCTTCGGCGAGGAGAATGCCACGAACATCATGTCCGCACCGGATGCCGCCATGTCCGCGACAATCTGCGGTTCGTCCTCCGGCTTGAAATAGCCGTTGCGCGCGCCGACGATTTGCAGCGCCGGGTACTGCGCCTTGAAAATCGCCTGCACTTTGGCCACAACCTCGGGCTTCGCGCCGAACAGATAAATCTTATACCCGTTCTGCGCCGCTTCTTCCACCAGCCGCAGGAACAGGTCAATGCCCGTCACGCGCTGCGTCACCGGCAGCCCCAGCTTTTTCGCCGCCCAAAGGATCGAAGCGCCGTCCGCGTTGATCAGCGGGCAGGCGTTTACAATTTCGCGCAGCTCGGGGTCTTTTTCCATCAGGTTGACCTTCAGCGCATTGATCACCACATGCTGAACCGGCGGCGTGCGCCGCTCGATCACCCGCTTCACATAGTCCACCGTCTCGTCCATGCTGAGCGCATTGACGTAGGTGTTTAAAATCGCATAGCGCTTCGGGGCCATGTCCTGCTTTTGTTCCTGCAACGTTTTTCAGTTCCTTTCCAAAATATCGGCGATCCTCTCGCAGGCGTGCCCGTCGCCGTAGGGGTTGGAAGCCACGCTCATCGCGTGATACGCTTCCTCGTCCTCCAGCAGCCGCTTGGCCTCGCGGTAAATCGTCTCTTCCTCTGTGCCGACCAGTTTCAGCGTGCCCGCCGCCACGCCTTCCGGCCGCTCCGTCGTGTCCCGCAGCACGAGCACCGGCTTGCCCAGCGAGGGCGCTTCCTCCTGAATCCCGCCGCTGTCCGTCATCACCATGCAGCTTCGGGCCAGAATGTTGTGGAAATCCAGCACCTCCAGCGGCGCAATCAGCCGGATGCGCTCGTCTCCGCCCAGAATTTCCTTCGCCATCGCGCGAATCGCCGGGTTCATGTGCACGGGATAGAGCACCTTCACGTCCGGCGTTTCGTCCACGATCCGGCGGACGGCGCGGAAAATCGCGCGCATCGGCTCGCCGAGGTTCTCCCGCCTGTGCGCCGTCAGCAGAATCAGCCGACTTCCCTTCGCCCATTCCAGTTCCGGGCTCTGGTAATCCGCGCGCACCGTCGTTTTCAGCGCGTCGATGGCCGTGTTGCCGGTCACGAAGATCGTCTCCGGCCTCTTGTTTTCCCGCAGCAGGTTCGCCTTGGCCTGTTCCGTCGGCGCGAAATGGTATCGCGCGACCACGCCGACCGCCTGCCGGTTGAATTCCTCCGGGAACGGCGAATCGAGCTGATAGGTGCGCAGGCCCGCCTCCACGTGCCCCACGGGAATCTGCATGTAAAAGCACGTCAGCGCGGCGGCGAACGTCGTCGTCGTGTCCCCGTGCACCAGCACCAGATCGGGCTTGGCCTCCGCCAGCACGTCTTTCAGCCGCTCCATCACGCGGGTCGTGATGTCAAAAAGCGTCTGTCCGTCTTTCATGATCGCCAGATCGTAATCCGGCGTCACGTCAAAAGCGCCGAGCACCTGATCGAGCATCTGCCGGTGCTGCCCCGTCACGCAGCAGAGCGTCCGAATCCCTTTTCTCGTCCGCAGCTCCCGGATGAGCGGGCACATTTTAATGGCCTCCGGCCTTGTGCCAAAGACCAGCATAATCGTTTTCATATCTTATACACGCCGTCCAGCGGGCAGATGTTCCGGGTATCCAGAATGATCTTCCCCTTCAATTTGTCCATGTTCTCCCGAATCTCGTCGTGGCCAACCATGATGACCACCATGTCCACCGCGCTCAGGAATTCGTCCAGATCATGCATCTGGTTGGCCGCAACGTCGTGCTTGACGTAGGGATCGTATACCCGGATGCGCCCGCCCGCCAGATGCTCGTCCATGTTGTGCAGCAGTTGGAGCGTCGGGCTTTCGCGCGTGTCGTCCACGTTCTCCTTGTAGGTCAGGCCGTACAGGCCGACGCGCGCCACGTCGCTCAGCCCGTTTTCCTGCATGACTTTGTGGATGCGCTTCAAAACGAAGTTCGGCATGCCGTCGTTCACCTTGCGCGCCGCGCGGATGACGTTCACAATATCCGGGTAATCGCCCACCAGGAACCACGGATCGACGGAAATGCAGTGCCCGCCGACGCCCGGGCCGGGCGAAAGGATGTTCACGCGCGGGTGCTTGTTGGCGATGCGGATGACCTCGTACACGTCCATCCCGCCCACCCGGCAGATCTGCGCCAGCTCGTTGGCGAACGCGATGTTGATGTCGCGGAAGGTGTTCTCCACCACCTTCGTCATTTCGGCCGTTCGGATATCGGTCAGAACGATTTCGCCCTGACAAAAATGCCCGTATAGCGCCCTGACCTGCTCGCCGATCTCCGGCGAATCCGCGCCGATGGTTCGGGAATTGTGCTCCAGCTCGTAGAGCATGTTGCCGGGGATGATGCGTTCCGGCGCGTGCGCCAGATGCACGTCCTCGCCGATCTTCTTGCCGCGCGCCTCGATCAGCGGGCGGACGTTCTTGTCGATGGTCGAAGGCGAGATGGTCGATTCGATGATGATCACCGCGCCCTTCGGGCAAACAGAAAGCACCTCGTCCACCGCCGCCGTCACATAGCGCGCGTCGGTTTTCTTGGTGCGTCTGTCATAGGGAGTCGGCACAGCGATGATGTAGGTGTCCGCCTCGACGGTGCCCGTCTTGAATTCAATCCCGGCCTCCACTGCGCGCATGAACAGCTCGTCCAGCCCTTTTTCCTCAAACGTCGGCTTTCCGGCCTGCAAAGAAGCCACCAGCTCCTCGTTTTTGTCCGTGCCGGTCACCTGCACCCCGTGCGCGGCCAGCATCAGCGCCGTGGGCAGGCCGATATAGCCCAAACCTTTTACATTGACCATCTTCGTCTTCCTCCTGTGTTCCAACCGTTTTCGTTTCCCTGTGGTTTCCTTCGCTTTGCACATGCCGAAACGGTTGAAGCATCAAAAGCGAATGGTCGTCTTAAAACATGCCGGACAGGTGACGCGCACAGCGTCCTGCCTGTGGTTGTACGCGCCGGAATAGACGTATTCCGCCCGTTCCCACGCGCCGCCCTCTGTCGTGAGCGTCATTTCGCCGTCCGCGTTCGCCGCGGTGCAGCGGTTCTGCTCGATTTGAATGTCCATGTCCGGCGCAAGGGAGAAGTTTTTGCGCGCGTCCCGCGCCGCTTCAAGCCCTTCCACCGCGTCTTCGATTTCCAGCGTCCGCTCAAAATCGAAGTGCAGCGTCCGCGTGTGCGTGATTCCCTCGTACCGGGTCTGCGCGCGCACCGTCACGCCCGTTTCGTCTTCCCGCGTATCAATCAAACGCGTCTGCGCGCGCTTTCCCCACAGGAAAGGCCCGAGCATTTCCGATTGATTGCGCCCGGTTACGCAAACCGTGTTGTGCCACGCCGTCGATCGAAACATATCCCGCAGGTTTTCATCTAAATGATAATTCCAAGTACCCGGATCTGTCAAGCATTTCTTACCAATCCGATAGGCTTGTATACTCAGCGCGTCGGCGTGTCCGTGCGCCGCCAGCGTGCCGAATCCCAGCGGCGCGTGGTCAAACGCAATCAGCACGCGCCGATCCCGGCTTCTGAGAATCGTGTAGCCACCCTCCTGCCGGATGCACGCCAAATTGCTGCAATATCTCGGTTTTTGGGCGTTTTCCGCCTGCTTTTTCCCGTCGATCAGCCACCCGAGCGTTTCGCCGACGGCCTCGCCCGTGTAGGTTTCGTCCAGCACGAAGCCCATCAGTTGGAGGACGCCGTGAAGATCATTCACGTTTCGGCCCGCCAAGTCCAAAATTTTCCCGCTGTCGTCGTCGCCGAAAACCGCCGTTTCGCCGTACTCGCCGCAGCAGTCACATAGAAACCGGCTCATCTCGGTCAGCCGCTTTTCCCAGCCGTCCGTCATGTATCCAAGCCCCGGCTGGAGCATCAGCAGCCCGTAGGCTTCCATCCCGAACGCCTGGTAATGCGTTGCCATCTCCCGATTTACACCGTCGGCGGTGTTCTGCCTGTCCAGCTCCCGCGTCAGGCCGGAAAGCGCCAGTTTTTTCCACGGCGCATGGTCGTATAGCACGCCCGCCATCGCGACGGCGTACAGCTCGACAATCAGGTGGTTGTTGGCCGATGACCCGCGCGCCCTGTGCCGCGCGACGTAGGCCGTCATGTTCAAAACGCCCTGCGACAGCGCCGTTTTCAGCCCGCGTTCGTCCGCCTTTCCCCATTTTTCAAACGCCCGGTCGAGAAACGCCCACGCGTAAATCCACGAGTTGACGCGAATCGCCAGCTCCATCGCGCTCGTCCACTGCGCGCCGTGCAGAAACAGGTTATGCGCGTTCCAATCCTCAAACAGCGCGGCAAACTCTGCCAAATCCGCCTCGTCGCCGCTGACGTAGTAGCTCTTCGCCAGCTGCGCGAGCTGAAAGTGCCGGTTCAGCTCCCAGTTTGTGCGGATATCGCCGATCTCCGCGCGCTGGCCGATGCGTATCGTCGGGGCATACGGCTCTTCCGGCCATGTGTTTTCGGTCTGAAAGCCCGCGTTCCACTTCGTTCGGTAGTCCCGCTCTTCGTATAGGCCGAACATCCGCATCCCGGCGTAACGCGTCCCTTTCTCGTTCTCCCAATTGATGCAAAGGCGCGCCGCGTCCGGCTTCAGCTTCGCCAGTTCCGCAGGCAGGGGAATCTGCGTCACGGGCAGATTGAGGTCGTAAAACTGCCGCTTTTCCCGCTTCGTCAGCGCCTTCATCTCCACGCGCCAGAGCACTTCCCCAGCGCTCATCGCGCGCAGCCGCCGCAGCAGCCATTGGATCTTCATCTTTTTCCCCCCATTCTCAGCCCGTACAGGCCGGGCAGCGCGTGAAACGCCAGCGTCCGCAGCAGCGCTGCCGCGCTCAGCTTTCCGCGCTTCATCAGCCGCAGGGCCGCCCGCCCCTGCGCCGCTTTCGCCCGCTTCATGTCTTCGCTATGCCGCATTTCCTTCGGCAGGCGGTAATACACGCCCGTCAGCTTGGCAAACATCCGCTTTTCGGCTATCGCCATCAATTCCGCCTGCCCGTGCGCTTCAAACTCGTCAAAGCACGCCGCAAACGCCCACATCTCGTCCAGATTGCGCAGCGTCATCTCCGTGTGCATGATGCTCCCCGCCCGCTGTCTGTAAAAATACATCGGCCTGCGGATGCAGGCGACCTTCTCCGCCGCGTAAAACACCTTGGCGAACATGAACACATCCTCGTTGCGCCGCCCGGCCGGGTAGCGCAGCGTCCGCCAGACCTCGCGCCGATACAGCTTGTTCCACGCCACCAGATACGGGATGTTCGATTGTTCCCGAATGGTTTCAAGCGTCTTGCGCCCCGTCGTCACGCCGTCCGGCACATCCATCGGTATCGGGCTTGCCATCGGCCTGCCCGCCTCGTCCGTCAACTGGATGCCGCACAGCGCGCAGTCCGCCTTTTCCCGAATCGCCGCGCCGTGCAGCGTTTCAAGGCAGTCCTCAGCGATGAAATCGTCCCCGTCGATAAAGATCAGCCACGCCCCGCGCGCAGCCTCTATGCCCGCGTTCCGCGCCGCCGAAAGCCCCTGATTCGCCTGATGGATCACGCGAACGCGCGCGTCCTTCTTCGCCGCCTCGTCGCAGATCGCGCCGCACCCGTCCGGCGATCCGTCGTCCACCAGAATCAGTTCAAAATCCGTAAACGTCTGGTTCAAGATGCTTTCGATGCAGGCGGGCAGATAACGCTCCACCTTGTAAATCGGCACAATCACGCTGATTTCCGTTTTCATCGCTCTTCCTTATCGTTTCAACAGTCGTTTCGCCCTTCTCGCCGCGCGGTAAAGGCAGGCATACGCGTTTGATTCGTACCATCTCCGCCGCTTCACCCGCGCGTCGAACCGTTCCGCCGCCTTGACCGCCCGCTCGGGCGCATCGGCAAAATTCTGCTTCCGCCGCGATTGCTCGAGCGCGTCCGTCATCTGCCGCCGCTCCGCCTTCGTTTGGAGCCGCGGCAGCCGCTCCAGCCACAGCAGATAGTGGAACATGCGATCCGTCAGCAGCTCGCGCTGAAACGTCTCCAGTCCGCCGCGCGCCGCGTAAAACGCCGCCGTTTCGTCAAAAACGCCGATGCAGTCCAGCGCCTTGAGCGTCACGCTCTGCACGCTGCTGCCGTCGTAGACGCGGTAGTCGTAAACCGGCTCGTGCAGCACCGCGACGCGCGCGCAGCAGGCCAGCCCGCAGAGGTAAAAGCCCACGTCCTCCGCGATGCGGTACGGCCCGTAGCGCAGCCCGTTCGCCTGAATGACCGCCGCCCGCCAGAGCTTGCAGCCGCCCAGCGCCGAAATGTGCATGGCCTCGATCCGCTCCCCGCCGCTCAGCGCGTCGGCCTGAATCGGCAGGTGAACCGTCTCCGTCCTGCCGCTTCCCTCATGCAGGTAGCAATAGCCCGCAATCGTCAGCTCGGCGTTCGTCTCCTCCGCGCGCGCAAGCATCGCCTGCGCCGCGCCCTCGTGCAGCACGTCGTCGCAGTCGAAGAACCACAGATATTCGCCCTTCGCCGCCGAAAGCCCCATGTTGCGCGCCGCGGAAACGCCCTCTCGCCCCCGCGTTCCCAGCACCCGGACGCGCGCGTCCTTTTCCGCGTATGCCGCAAGGATGCGCGCCGAGCCGTCCGTCGAGCCGTCGTTGACAAAAATCAGCTCGATGTCGCGAACCGACTGGTTCAAAATCGAATCCGCGCAGGCGTTCAGAAAGCGCTCGCCGTTGTAAACCGGCACAATAAAGCTGATCATCCGTCTTCCCCTCAAGCCCAGCCGCAATAGCGCTTAAACCGCGTGTACTGCCGGTTTCTCAGCGCCGCTTCGAGCGTCCTCTTCTGCTTCCTCTGCGTCGAAAAGCCCGCGCATTTTTCCGTAATCCATCCGGCGAACACGCCGAAGGCCGCCTGCCGAATCGTTTCGTCCAGCCCCTCGAGCCTGAATTGCGAAAGCGCCGCCATGTCCAGCAGATATTCGTAATACGCCTGATCGACGCGCAGGCCGAGCGTCTCGCGGTCGCGCATCAGCCGCCGCGTCACCCAAACCGTGTCGATGCTGCGCGCGTTGCCCCGGCTGATGTGCCCGGCGCTCGAAGCGACCAGCCGCCGCTCCACCGCCGTTTCGCTCACGCCGACGCAGGTTTCCGCCTTCGGCAGCATGAGCTGGTGCAGCGCGCTGTCCTCAAACCAGTAGCCCTCCGGGAAGCCCGCTTTTTCAAACAGCCTGCGCCGCATCACCTTGCCCCACGGCATGCCGTAGGCTTCCATCGGGCGCATCTGCCCCGCCCTGTGCGGGTGCGCGCGGCGGTAACCGTCCGCCCTGAAATTGAAATAGCCGCCCTCCGCCACGTCCGCGTCGTGGGCTTGAGCGCAGGCCATCAGGCGCTCAATCGCGCCCGGCGCGAGCCTGTCGTCCGCGTCCATAAACATCAGGTACGGCGCGCCGCTTCGCCGGATGCCGCTGTTGCGCGCGCTTGCCGCGCCGCCGTCCGCCTGATGCAGCACGAGCACGTTGTCCCGCGCCGCGTATTCGTCCGCAAGCGCCGCCGTGCCGTCCGTCGATCCGTCGTCCACCAGAATCACGCGGAACGCATACGCCGTTTTCTGTTCCAGAATCGAGCGCATGCACTCGCCCAGCGTCGCCTCCGCGTTGTAGGCGGGCACAATGATATCCAGCTGGTACGCGCCTTCCGCCTGCGGCAGCGGCTCATCCCAGAGCGCGCTCTTTCCGCCGTCCGCATGCGCGCTTTGCAGCGTTTGCAGACATTCCGCTTCCGTCAGCGCCAGCGTCTCCCGGCTCGTCAGCGCGTCCGCCAGCTGGAGCAGCAGCCGACTAATCCCCAATTTCTTCAAAATCTTCCTCATTGGCTCTTCTTTCCGTCTCCTCGTCCGGCATAATCTCAACCATCATCAGAATGAACGTGCTCAGGTTGATGAAAAAGTAATACAGCGTGTTATCCGTCGCATAGGTGATCATGCAGTAAATGCTGTATGCCAGCGTCAGAATCGCCGCGCGCTTGCCGCCCTCTTTCCACATGTACTTCAGCCGCACCGGCAGATAGAAGATGTACCACGCGACATAGCCGAAGAACCCGACCTCCACATACATGCGCACGAATTCGTTGTGGTAAGCGTCCTGGTGCACGCCCCGCCACTCCGGGCCGATCAGGCCGGTCAAATCCCACGCGACGCTGCTGAATCCCAGCCCGCGCCCCAGGAACGTCGGCGAAATCGAGTATTGCCTGGCGACGTAGCGATAGAGCATGTCGCGCCCCTTCGTGTCCATGCCCATCTGTTCCAGGTAGTCAAACAGCCCCTCGTGAATCGCCACGATGTAGGCAAAGCTGATGATCATCGTCGCGATGCAGAAGATGTTGCCGATCTGCCGCACCGTCTGATCCTGCATCTTCTTGAGCATCCAGCAGAGGATGACCGCGATAGCAATCGCGCCGATTTCGATGCGCTTCAGGCCGACGAGCATGTAAAAGCCGACCGCCGCGCAGGCCAGCCACCACCGCAGTTTTTTCGGCTCCATGTACATGGCCAGCAGCACCGCGTAAGGGCCGAAGGAGAACGTCAAATCGTGCACCTCGGTCTCGTGCATCATTGGGCCGGTCACCTCGCCGAACGTCGTCAGCAGCGTCACCAATTCCTGTATGAACGCGGAAACGCCGCCGCGCGCGACCACCTGCGCGACAATCAGCGTGTTGCCCAGGCACATCGCGACCAGTTGATACCAGATGCCTTTTTTGCCGAACAGGTACAGCGTCGCGAACGCCGTCATCGCCGCGATAATCTGGTAAAACGGGAAAAAGAACCCGCGCGTCATCGTGCGCAGCTCGGCGAATTCCGAAATCCAGATCACCGCGGACCAGAGCACCGTCACCATGTACGGCGCGGCCATGACCAGCGCGCCCTTGGCCAGATGCTTGGCGCGTTCCAGATTGGGCCGAATCAGAAACGAAAACGCCGCCAGCGCGATAATCCCCATGCCGAACAGATAGCGGTACATGAAGCCGAAGCCGCCGACCTCAATCGCGCCCATCGTGAAATAAAACATGAAGGTTCCGAGAACCAGATAGATGATTTTCGTCAGCACCTGTTTGCCGCCTCCGCGCCTGCGTGAGTGTAAATGTCCGTCAGTCTCCGCGCCGCGATGGCCACGTCGTAGCGCGCGCGTATCGCGGCGTTATCCGCCGCCCGGTCGGGCGCAGCCTGCGCGGCGAGGATCTTCTCCGCCCAGCTTTCCGCGCCCGCCCCGAGCGCAAGCGGATGGATCCGCCCGGTCAGCGCGATTTCGCTCGTGATCGTGTCGGATACGAACGCATCCAGCCCGGCCGCCTGCGCTTCTAACAGCACGGTCGGCAGCCCTTCGTATTTCGATGGGAAGATCATCGCGTCCGCGGCGATCATCTTGTCCGCCACGTCCGAAACGTTGCCCAGAAAACGAACGCTGTCCGCCCATCCGGCGTCTCTCACCTGCCGCTCGATCTCCCCGCGCAGCGGCCCGTCGCCGACCAGCGCCAGCAGGCTGTCCGGCTCCCTGCGGTGAATCGCTTCAAACACCCGCACCAGAAACGCGTGGTTCTTCACATCCATGAACCGCCCGACGTGCAGATAGACCTTCCGACCCGCCCAGCCCATCTTTTCGCGGATGGCCTCGCGCTTCGTTTCGTCAAACAAAAAGTGGTCGCAGCAGATCGGCAGCGGGATGACCTCCACCCCGTCCGTCGTGCCGAACAGCCACTCGGCGGCTTCCTTTCCGCAGGCCAGCCGCACGTCGGCGTGGCGGTAAAGCCATTTCCGGCTGAGCTTGTGCAGCCTGAGGGAAAGCCCGCCGCGCCAATCCATCGTATTGTGGCTGTGCACGACGATGGTTTTCGCCCCGGCGCGCCGCGCCAAAGCGACCTGCAAGGCCGTAAAAAACGCGTTCTGCGTATGCAGATGCACCGTTTGATAACATCCATCGTGAATCACGCGATAAAAAACGCGATGCGCTCCCCAAAAGGATTCGCTCCGCTTCGGCGTATGGTAGACCCGCGCCCCCAGCCGCTTCACCCGCGGCTCGTACAGCCCCTCCTGCGCGCCGGGAATCACAAAGTCAAATTGTATGTCGTCGCGGTTCATGGCCTCCAGCACATGCACCGTCATCGTCTCCGCGCCGCCCATGTTGAGCGAGCCGAGGCTCTGCAACACTCTTTCCACCGTTTTATTCTCCAAGCACTCGGCGATAGATTGCAATCAGCTTTTGGTGAAGCTGCTGCAAGTCGAATTTCTGCTTCACAATTTCGTAGCCGCGCCGCGCCATCCGCTCGGCGAGTTCCGGCTCGTCGCTCAGGCGGCACATCGCGCGGTACAGGCTTTCCTCTTCGTCCGGTTCGAGGAGGATGCCGCTTCCGCCCTCCTCCACCGCCTCGGGAATTCCGCCGACCCGCGTGCTGATCACGGCCTCCCCGAAGGCCATCGCCTCCAGAATGGACATCGGCAGCCCCTCGTGGCGCGACGGCAGAAGCAGGATGCGCGCGTTTTGCAGCAGCGCCTCCTTCTCCTTCCCCTGCACCCAGCCCGCAAAGCGAACGCAATCTTCCATCTGCGCTTCCTTCACCCATTGGGAATAATCCTGCACCGGGCCGTCACCCGCCAGCACGCAGCGGATTTTCCGCCCTTCCTCCTTCATGCGTTTCAGCGCTCTGAGCAGGTTGTCCGTGCCCTTTTCAATGCCCAGCCGCCCCATGAACAGGAAATCCACTTCCCGCTGATCAAACGGCTTGAGCTTGCGGGCATATTCGTGAAACGCAATGCCGTTGGGCAGCGCCACGCAGTTGGTCAGCCCGATTTCTTTGGAAAGCGCCTCCTGCCAGCTTTGCGAAAGCGCAATCACGCAGTCGGCGCTTCGCAGCGCGTCCTGCAGCTTTTTCCGCTTCTCCGCCGGAAGGCTCTGGTAGTACGAGATGAAGTTGCCGCTGTGGATATGCAGAATCACCCGCTTGCCCTGCTTTTTCGCCATTTCGGCGTAACGCATTTTGCGCCGCATGCTCCCGTTGATCGAGGTATGGATATGCACCACGTCGTAATCCCGAACCGCCGCCGGGAAGCGCGCCATTTTCCATATCTCATAGATCACCTTGAACAGTGGGTTGCCCGCGTAGCAGGAGGAATAAAACGCCATACCCGTTTCCCGAACCAGCCGCTCATCCTCTTTCATTCCCTGTATGACGGAAGCGATCCCGCCCTTTGTTCTCTTGGTCGCCGGCCCGACAACGAGCACCTTCATCTTTTTTCCTCCACGCTTTCGTTATTTCTTCTTTTTGTGTTTTTTGTCTTTTTTCTTTTGCTGTCGGGTTTCGTCCTTCGTCTGAAAGGATGCGTACCACGGCTGTTCTTCGCTCTTCTCCGGCTCTTTTGTCGTCTCTTCGATAACCTCTTCCGGCTCTTGGGCGGCCTCTTCCGGCTCTTCGACGATCTCTTCCGGCTCTTCGACGATCTCTTCCGGCTCTTCGACGATCTCTTCCGGCTCTTTGACAATCTCCTCCGGCTCTTCGACAACCTCTTCCGGCTCTTGGGCGGCCTCTTCCGGCTCTTCGACGATCTCTTCCGGCTCTTCGATGATCTCTTCCGGCTCTTCGGCGATCTCTTCCGGCTCTTCGGCGGCTACCACCGGCTCTTCGGTGTCCTTTTCCTGCTCTTTCGCCGTCTCTTCGGTGTCCTTTTCGGTCTCTTCGAGCGCCTTTTCAGGCTCTTTCACCGTCTCTTCGGTGACCTTTTCCGCCTCTTTTTTGGTCTCCTCCGGCTTCGGGGCTTCCGTCTTTTCGCCCCTCATGCGGCGCAGCGCAATGGCCAGCAGGTGGCGGATATAGAAGCTCTGTTCCGCGCCCGAGCAGGCACAGCCCTCGTCGTATTCAATGTCAAACGCTTCTTTTTCGCATTTCTGCGCCAGCACGGTGCGCATCTGTTCCAGCGAAGCGCGCATCTGCTCCGGGTTGTAGTCATCCGCAAAGACGAGGTACTGCGCCGAATCGTTGTAGACCACAAACGTCGTCTTGGAAGGCACGAACACGCTCGTCAGCACGCGGGCGAACAGCTTCATCATCTGGTTGCCGGCGTTGCGGCCCAGCCTGTGGTTTTCCTCCCGCAAGTTCGTGATGGAAAACGCGACGCAGATAAAGCTGTTGGAGAGCATCTTGCTTTCCATATCGGCGATATAACGGTCGCAGCGCGCCCTGTTGGGCAGGTTGACCGTCTTGTTGGTGAACATGTAGTATTCGATGATATCCCACAGGCGGCCAAGCGCAATCGCGCCCAAACAGCCGAACAGGCCGAAGACGACGACCACCAGCATCGTGAACTTGTTGATGGAAATCTTTTCCGTCACGCCGACGCTGGAAAGCACGGAGATGTTCGACGCGCCAAGATACTCGTTGTATTCGTCAATCGTCGTCTCCATCGCGGCGTAGAGCGTGTTGATCCGCTCCACCAGCGTGCGGATGGCTTCCGTCACCGCGTCCTGCTCCTCCTGCGGGCTTTGCGCGGGCGCGCCGCTGAACGTATTGATGATGTACTGGTTATACGCCACGTCCACTTCGTTGGCCGTGTACTGCGTCCGATCCAGCACGTAGCGAATCAGCAGCTTGTCGTAGGACGTCGTCTGGTCCGTCTTGGAATACCGGCCGCCCTGCGTATCGTCGTAAACGTCCTGCAAGATGTATTCCGACGTGATGTTCGTGTTGCCGGAATCGCTCATCATCTGCACATACGAGTCAATCACGCCCATGATCTTCTGAATTTCCTGCTCGGAGGCGTTATTCTCGATGGTCACGGTGTTGTTGCGGTTGCGGTATTTCGCCAGCAGAATATCGCGGTTCTTCGTCACCTTGTCCGCCAGAATGTGCGCGGTGATCTTGGGCACCTCGATGTTTTGCAGCAGCTCGTACTCGCGGAACAGATCCGCGAACGAATAGCCCGTTTCGCTGGAGCGGAACGCGCTGTCGCCCGAAATTTTCGCGTCCAGCGTTTGCAGCGTCGCCGTCAGCGATTCGTCGATCACGTCCATCATTTCCAGATAGTCGTAACCCTTGTCATAGATATCGTTGATGCCGTTCGCGCTGCGCGCGGAATTGACGTGCGCCTCGCCGTAGTAAGCGGAATACACGTCCAGAATTTCGTTGAGCATCGTGCGCGGGTAATCCTTGCCCGAGGCCACGCCCGCGGTGAAGGTAATCAAATAGCGCGTGGCAATCAGCGAAGCGTCCTCGCCCTGCGTCACCTTCGCGTCGAAAATCTGCTGCTGCTCGTCGGTGATGATGGAGGTGATGGAGATGCTGTTGCGGATGTTATCCATGTTGGCCGTGGAGGGATCAATGCCGAGGTTCTGAATCACCTTGGCGATGATGTACGACCCGTAGATTTCGCTCGTGTCGATCTTGCTGCCGTCCGGCGCAAGCCCTTCCGTCGCGCCCGCGTTGGTATATTCGATCACGGTGGAAGCCGTGTAGCTCTGCAATTTGTTGCTGGCGACGTAGTAAAACATGAAGCCCGCCAGAACAGAGCCGATGGCAATCAGAAATTTAAATTGCTTGAGGTATCGCAGTATTTGAAAATCCTTCATGCCTCTTCGCCTTCCTCATTTCCCTGATTGCGCAAATCCTTCAACAGCAGCGCCGCGCAGAGCATCGTCAAAAAGCCCGCGCTGTACATAACGCCCTTCTTGATGCCCAGCAGCGACTTGATATTCGTCTGCCCCATGCCGATATACAGATAGCCGTTCCGCTTCTCCTGCAAATAGGCGGCGCTGAGCGTCTGCGCCTCTTCGGACAGGCTGTAAAGCTCCACTTTCATATCCTCGATCATCTGATCGGCCTGCGCGTAGAGCATTTCGGAGGCGGTAGATTGCTGAATCTGCGTATTGGCGTATTGCTTGTGATCCATCTCGGTTTTGAGCGCCGTCGCCTTCTGGAGGTATTCATCCGCCTCGTTGGCGAAGTTATCCACGCCGATCTTCGTCCGGGACATGTAGAGTTCGTGCCCCACGTCCGTGGTCGGCACGAGCATCACGCTCGCCATCTCGGTGTCATACAGGTTGATGGCCTCCAGCCGCACGTCGTAGGCGCGCATGTTCTTTTCGTAATCCACCTGAATCAGCCGGTTTTCGTAATCCATCCGCACGCTGTAATCCGTCTTGTTCGCGCTCAGGCCGTTTTGCAGCACAAAGGAGCGATAGCGTTCCAGCGTCACGTTCTGGAAGTTGTCGATTTTCTCGCCCAGCGAGCTGAAGGTTTCGCCCGTGTCCGCCATGCGGAAGCTGGAATCCTCAAAGCCGTAATGCTTGATATAGCTGCTCATCTGCGCGGCTTTCATATCCAGAAAATCGTCCACATCCATGTAGTCCATGTCGTCCACGGGGCTGAGGTCGATGGAAAGAATCTGGTCGTTTTCCGCGTAGTGCTGCAAAAAGTATTCGTAATACACGTCGGCCAGCAGGCTGAGCACGTCCTGGGGCTTGATGTCGTACTGCACCACATCCGAGCCGCAGTAGACCCAGTAATCCGTGGCCACCTTCACGCTGTCCACATTGCCGATGCTTCGGTTGTCAAACGTCGAGCTGAGCGTCAGGCAGGCGGAAAGCTCGTCCACCGTCACGTCGTAGCCGCCGCGCTCGATCACCTTTTGCAGCATCTCGTCCGAAAGAATCTGGGAAGCGTTGAAGCGCGTCTTGTTGGGCGCCTGCCCCTTGGAGGCTTCCTCGTAATTGAGTTTGATGACTTCCGTCGCCTGGTTGCTCCCGTGCGTATACGCGCATAGGCAATAGACCGCCAGATACATCGCCGCCGCGAACACAAGCAGGTATTTATACCGCAGCTGATGGCGTACCGCCCGCTTGATGGATGCGACGTTGATGTTCCTCTGGTGGACTTGCAGCGCGTTCCACAAGGCCCAAAGCCCGCTGCCCAGCAGCAGCATATTGAGCGTCTGCTTGAGCAGGTTCATCACCGTGATCATGTCGATTGTTCCCTCCCTGCGCTTGGCGGCGCAGGTTCGTTCGTTTGGTCGATTCGTTTTATTCCGTCACGCTGGTCGTGCCGTCCTTGCGCGCGTTGATGTCGATCACCGCGATTTCGGGGCGGTTGTTGATGCGCGGGATGCTGTGGCTGTTGCCCAGCCCGCGCGTCACGAACAGCTTGCCATTGGTCAACGTAAACATGCCGTTGCAGTATTTGGGGAAAAAGCCCTGCCCGATGGCGTATACGCCACCGATAATCGGCAGCCGCACCTGCCCGCCGTGGAAATGCCCGGCGACGGAAAGATCAACGCTCACGTCCTCCATCTTTTCATAAAACAGATCCGGGCAGTGCGCAATCAGGATTTTCAGCGTATCCTTCTGTTCAAACTCCGCGACAAACGGCGCGGAGTATTCGTCGTAATCCAGCACGCTGGTCGATACGCTGCCGATGGAGACCGCCGTATCCTGCACCGTGATATCTTCAGATTGATTGATCAGCACCTTTGCCCCGACCTCGCGGAGCTGGCCGTCAATCCGCAGGCCGTCCACGTACATCATGTTGCCCTCGTGGTTGCCGATGCCGTAATACACCGGCGCGATATCCACAAGCTGGCGGCACAAATCGACGGCCACGTCGGTTCGATCTTCAAACTTGTTCACCATGTCGCCCGCCAGCAGAATCAAATCCGGCGAAAGCCGCTGCACGCGCTCCACCAGCTCGATGTTCTTTTCGCCGAATTCGGCGTTGTGCAGATCGCTGAGCACGACGAGCCGCAGGTTCTTCCCCGTCGGCACTTTGGCCGAATACATGTGGAAAAACGAGGTTTCAAGCTTCTGGGAGAAAATGCCCGTCTTGTTTTCGTAAGAAAGGCCCAGCGCCGCGACGGTCACCAGCACGACCAGCAGCAGCCCTAAAACGACCCACTTGGCCGCGCCGCCCTTTCTCTTTTTCTTTTCACGGCTTTCGCCCGGTTTTTCTTCGGTTACATGTTTCTCTCTTCTGCGCATGGGTTCCCTTTCCATCCGTTGCCTGCGGCAACCGGCGCGTTTCCGGCCCGTTTCGTTCTCTTCTGATTTTTTGCAGAAACATCCGCATAAAATCTTACCACAATTTCGCGCTTCCTGCAAGAAAAGCTGACCAATTCCGTGTGAAAACGCATAAAATTCGTTATTCTGCTACATTTTGCGCGGCGGAATGTCGCATGCGCCGATGCAAAAACGGCCGCCCCTGCGGATCGACCGCGTCCGTCTTGTAAATTTTCTTCTTTTTGCGGGTCAATCTTCCCGAAAAACCATTGTGACATGCATTTTTCTTCCTGTCCGCAGACGTAAGCATCCTTCGCGCCCGTTCTGCCCCTTGACATTTTTTCAATTTAGGCGTACACTGAATCCATCAATTCCCAGTAACGCAATAGGAAAGGATGATCCACCGATGAAGCCCGTTACCTCTTCCCTGCTGGATCGTTTCGGCGCGGATTATGAAGCCAGCGCCGAGCGCCATATCGCCACCCTTGCGCTCTCCAAGAGCGAATTGAACAGCGTCGCGTTCTCTTCCAAAGGCGCGAACGCCATGCGCCAGAAATTCTCCGTCGAAGTGCCGACGCTGGAGGTCACCAACCAGAAGGCGAGCGGCCGCTGCTGGCTCTTCGCGGCGACCAACGTGCTGCGTGAGCGCATCGCTCAGGCGCGCAACCTCGAAAACTTCGAGCTGTCGCAGAGCTATCTCGCCTTCTGGGATAAGTTCGAGCGCTGCAACTACTTTCTCGAAAGCATTTTGGAAACCGCCGATCTGCCGACGACCGACCGCACCGTGATGCATATTCTCTCCACCGGCGTGCACGACGGCGGCCAGTGGGATATGTTCGCCAACATCGTCCGCAAATACGGCGTCGTGCCCAAGGACGTCTATGACGAGACGTATCAGAGCAGCAACACCCGCCCGATGAACGCGCAGCTCAACCGCGCGCTCAAGGTCGCGGCGGCCAAACTGCGCAAAATGGCCACCGAAAAGGCGGATGACGAAGCCATTCAGGCCGAAAAGAGCAAGGCGCTGGATGCGGTTTACGGCTTCCTGTGCAGCTGCTACGGCGAGCCGCCCAAGACCTTTGATTTTGAATTCGTCGATAAGGATAAGGTCTACCACATCGAAAAGAACCTCACCCCGCTGACCTTCGCCGAGCGCTATGTCGGCGACCTGCTTGATCAGATTGTCAGCATCATCAACGCCCCGACGGCCGATAAGCCGTATCACAAGACCTACACCATCCGCCTGCTGGGCAACGTCGTCGAAGGCCGCCCCGTCGTCCACCTCAATCTGACGATGGAGGAGTTCAAAGCCGCGATCATCGCCCAGCTCAAGGCGGGCAAGGTCGTCTGGTTCGGCAGCGACGTCGGCCACTTCGGCGAGCGCACGATGGGCGTTTGGGACGACAACAGCTTCGATTTCGCCGCGCTGACCGGCCTTTCTCTGGCCATGAGCAAGACCGACGCGCTGGATTACGGTCTCGCCGCCATGAACCACGCGATGGTGCTCACCGGCGTGAACCTCGATGAATCCGGCAAGCCGACCCGCTGGAAGATCGAAAACAGCTGGGGCGATAAGAACGGCGAAAAGGGCTATTACGTCTGCTCGGATAGCTGGTTCGACCAGTACGTTTTCCAGGCCGCCGTTGAAAAGGAATACCTCGGCGGCCTCGCCGCCCTCGCCGCGCAGGAACCCGTCGTCCTCGAGCCGTGGGACCCGATGGGCACGCTGGCAGATTAAATAACGTTATGTTCTTTTCTTGACTTTTTCAATTTTACAGTGCTATAATCTTTCCCACAGCGAGTAGCTTTACAGGCGTAAGACCGGTTGTAAAGCTGCTCGCTTTTTGATTTGTCTCGAAAAGAAGGAGGTTTTTCCCTTGGAACAAAAATCCAACGCCTTTCTGGAAAACGAAAAAACGGGTACGCTCATGCGCAAATACGCCGTGCCCTGCGTCATCTCGCTTCTGGTTGCTGCGCTGTATAACATCGTTGACCAGATTTTCATCGCCAACGCAGATTACCTCGGCTCAACCGGCAACGCGGCGAATACCGTCGTCTTTCCGCTCACCGTCGTCGCGCTGGCGATTGCCGTCTGCATCGGCGACGGCTGCTGCGCCAGCGTGTCGATCTCGCTCGGCGCGGGCAGGCAGAAGGAAGCCAGCGGAAGCATCGGCAGTGCGGTTACGCTGAGCGTCGTTTTCAGCCTGCTGCTCACCGCCTGCTACCTGCTGCTTTCCGAGCCGATTCTCACGCTCTTCGGCGGACGCGTTAACGAAAGCACCTTCGCCCTCTCCAAAAAATACTTTTTCTATATCACGCTCGGCATCCCGTTTTACATGTTCGGTCAGGCGCTCAACCCGATCATCCGCTCGGATGGAAGCCCGCGCTTTGCGATGGCGGCCACGCTTTCCGGCTGTCTGGTCAACGTTGTGCTGGATCCGCTGTTCATCTTCGTTTTCCACTGGGGCATGATGGGCGCGGCCGTCGCAACCGTCGCCGGGCAGGTCGTCACCGCTTCGCTCTCCGTCTGGTATCTGGCGCATGCCAAAGCCGTCCGCCTTCAAAAGCCGGATTTCATGCCCCGGCTTCCGCTGATTCGCAGCATGCTCTCTCTGGGCGTGACCAGCTTTCTTTCGCAGATTTCGCTGGTCATCTCTATGGCCGTCATGCAGAACGTCTGCACTGCATACGGTGCGCTCGACCCGGTTTTCAGTCAGCCGCAGTACGCACAGATTCCGCTGGCCGTGCTCGGTATCGTCATGAAGTTTTTCCAGATCGTCATTTCCATCTCGGTCGGTCTGGCGGCGGGCTGCATCCCGATTGTCGGTTATAATGTCGGCGCAGGGCGAAAGGATCGCGCGCGCACCCTGTTCACCCAGCTGCTCGCTGCCGAAGCCGTCACCGGCGCAGTCGCTCTGCTGATCGTCGAACTCTTCCCGCATCGGCTCATCAGTCTGTTCGGCGCGGCCAACGAAAGCGCCTATTATACTGCTTTCGCCGTGCGCTGTTTCCGCATTTACCTGTGCATGATGGTGCTGGCTACGGTCAATAAGGGCACCTTCATCTATTTGCAGGCGCTCGGCAAGGCGCTGGCCTCGACGATGATTTCGCTGCTGCGCGAGGTCGTTTTTGGGGTTGGGCTGGCCGTTCTGCTCTACTCCTTCCCCATCGCCGACGCGCTAACGTTCATCATCGCCGTCGTCATCATCCGCCGCACCTGCCGCGAACTGGCTTAACCCTTTCACACCGCCCTCCTCTGCGGAATAGGCTATGGTATCTGGAAGAAAGGAGGGCGGCGGAGTTTTTGACGAACTCCGCCATGCAGATATGGAACAAGATCGAAGCATTTTGGATGCGCCCGTCGCGCCCCTGCCCAACCCGGGCGAAGGCGGCCCCGTCTACTCCGGGGAGGACGACGGCCCGGTTCCGGTGATCCCCTGGCCCAATCCCGACGACGACGGCCACGTTCCCGTCGCGCCCCTGCCGAGCCCCGGCGAAGGCGGCCCCGTTTCCCCCGGCAACGTCATCCAGCCGCTGCCCGTCCAGCCCCTGCCCACGATTACATACGCCGCCGTTCGCTTCTTGAATGCGGCCTACGGCTATCCCGCCTTCCGCGTCTATGTGGGCAACCGTCGGGCGGCCGGCCTGCTGAATTTCGCGTCGCTCTCGGGCTATACGCGCCTAACCACGGGCTACCAAACCGTGACCGTCACCGGCACGGACGGCTATATCTACATTCAAAAGACCATCCCGTTCGAATCCGGTGGCCGCTTCACCGTCGTCGTCATCAACCGCCCCGGCGGGCTGGATCTCCTGCGCGTCACGGACAATTGCTGCTTTACTTCGTCTCAGGCGGCGCATTTCCGCGTCGGCAACCTCGCCCGAAACAGCGGCGCGCTCGACGTGCTCCTGCCCGACGGCCGCGCGGTCTATTCCGACGTGCGCTTTAAGGAGATCACCTCGTTCAAGCGCATCGCGCCCGGCGCTTACGAATTCCTCTTCGCCGAGACCAATCAGCTCCCCGCGCCCGCTTATGCGGATATCGAAACGCTGGATTCCGCGTTCATCGGCGCGAATCCGCTTCCCGATACCGCCGCGTCGGTCTATCTGCAAGTGACGCGCGGCCGCGCCTATACCGTCTATCTCCTGCAAAGCGGGCAGAGCTATAACGCCGTCAGCCCGCTGGTTGTGGAGGATGCCCTCAGCAGCTAATCTCTTCCCTATACGTAAAACCCGGCGAGCCGCTTCTTTCAGTCGAAGCAGCCCGCCGGGTCTTTTTTTCTTTTACTTCACCACGCCGATGGCATTCATCTGCGCCGGGATGGACATGGTGGCCACGCCGGTCGTATAGAACGTCGCCATTTCGCCGGCCTGCACCGTTACGCCGTCCGGCAGGGAAAGCAGCACCTGCGCGCCGCCGTCCGCCGGGGTGACGAGCACGCGGCCATCCTCCTGCACTTCCTCCACCGTGCCTGCCAGCGGATAGACGTTGATCGCCAGCGCCGCGGCCTGCGCGGGGATGGAGCGCGTCAGCTTGCCGTCGTAAAGCACCTCGGCATACTGGCCGACCGCCAGCTCGCTCTGCTGAATCGCGCCGTCGTAGAGCGTGTCATCCAGCAGGTTGACCTGCACCTTTCCCTGTTCCGTGCCCTCAAGCGTCAGATACTCGTCGGTGATCTCCGTGATCTGCCCGTGGAGCATGTAAACCTGTGCCATGCCTTCCTCCGTCTCCGCTTCGTCCGTCAGCGCGTCCGCCGCCTGTTCCGGCTCGGTCGTCGTCTCCGGCACAGCCGTCGCTTCCGGCTGCACGGCCAGCTTCTTATCGCCCGCGCCCTTCACCGCAAAACCAATGCCTAGAACCACCAGAATCGCTGCCGCGAGCATCATCCATTTTTTCATATCGCTGTCCTCCTGAAACTTTTTTTGAGGTCGAACCACTTTGTTCGATATCATTTAGACGGATGACGCGGCGAAAAAGTTCCCGTTTTTCAAAAACTTTTTTCATCGGATGTCGGATAGCCCAATATTCCGACCGTCTGCGTGGTCGGCGCAAAGGTTTTCCCGTTCCACGCCAGCGTCGTAATGAAATCGCCCAGCGCGTCCGCGTGATACAGCCCGCTGATCCGCTGCCACGCGACCAGCTCAAGCAGCCCGTTTCGGTTCACATCCGCCGGATAGAGCAGGCTTACGGGATCGACGAACCCCTCCTGCGGCTGCTTGAGCGCGCCGTTTTCGTCGTAGAGCTGCGCCAGATAGCCGCTGTCTTTCCCGGCCAGGTCGATGAAATACGCCATGCCCGTGTTTTCGCTCTCCGCCCGAACGGCGTATTGGTCGAGGTACCGCACCCGGTAACGCATCTGTTCCGCGTATTCTTCGCTGTCAAACACCGTTTGATACGCGCCGTTTTGGTACGCGATCACGCTGTACAGCCCAATCGCGCCGCTCGAGCCTGTTTCCAGCGCAATCAGCGCATCCACCCGGTCGCGCGCCGTCATGCTTCCCAGCACAAGCTGCGGGTCATAGCCGCCGTCGTGCGCCAGCGGGATGCGCACGGTTCGCCCCGTTTTTCCATCCACAATTTCCAGCTCGATATTCTGCCAATAGGCCGAGCCTGAGCTTTGTTCGCCGGATAAAATCAGGGTTTCCGCTGCGCCGTCGCCCGTCAGGTCGCCCCGCGCGGCTGCAATCCGTTTCCGCATAGCCTCTCCCCCTTTTCGGAAGAGCTTATGTCTGCGGGCAGAAAAAAAGCCCTCGCAGCGGAGGGCTTCAAGCTTTACTTATGCAGGAACCCGAACAGGCCCTTCTTTTCATACGGCTCGGTGTGAATCGCGCCAACCTCGTAACCCGTATCGGCGATCACCTTTTTCAGCTTTTCCTCGTCCAGCGGGTTTTTGCTGATGATCTCCGTCTGGTTCTTGGCGCGGGAGGAATTGACCTTCTCCACATCCGGGAACGCCTTGCGCACCGCGTCGTTGATATGGGCTTCGCACATGCCGCACATCATGCCGCTGACTTCAACCGTGATCTTTTCCATCTATGAACACTCCTTTTTCAATTAGCAGAAGCTAACGTTTTTGCGTCCATAGCATACACCCCCCAGGGGTATTTGTCAATATCCAAATGCAGAAAAAAATCCTCATATCCGTCGTCGTTCAGGCGCGGATATGAGGAAAGTATGATTTTTTAGGAAACCGACGGCCTTCTGCTTGCCGCAGCGCTGTCGCCCTCCCGGCGGGTCTTGCCCGCGGGCAGCTTGCGCTTGGGTTCGCCGGGCACGAGCGTCGGCTCTTTGCCCTCGGAGATGACCTCCGGCGTGACGACGACTTTCGCCACATCGCTGCGCGACGGCAGATCGAACATCGTGCCCATCAGCGCATCCTCGATGATGGCGCGCAGGCCGCGCGCGCCGCTCTTGCGGGCAATCGCCTTGGCCGCAATCGCCTTGAGCGCGTCCGGCTCGAATTCCAGATCCACGCCGTCCATCTCCATCAGCTTGCTGTACTGACGGCACAGGGCGTTGCGCGGCTCGGTCAGGATGCGAACCAGCGCGTCCTCGTCGAGGTTATCCAGCGTCACGATAATCGGCAGGCGGCCGACAAACTCCGGGATCAGGCCGAACTTGAGCAGATCCTCCGGGCGGATATCCTTGAGCACCTGACCGACGTTGCGCGTCTCCTTGCTCTTGACTTCGGCTCCGAAGCCGATAGAGCCTGCGCCTTCGCGCTTTTCGATGATCTTGTCGATCCCGTCGAACGCGCCGCCGCAGATAAAGAGGATGTTGGTCGTGTCGATCTGGATGAACTCCTGATGCGGGTGCTTGCGTCCGCCCTGCGGCGGCACACTGGCAACCGTGCCCTCGATGATCTTGAGCAGCGCCTGCTGCACGCCTTCGCCGGAGACGTCGCGCGTGATGGAGGGGTTCTCGCTCTTGCGGGCGATCTTGTCGATCTCGTCGATGTAGATGATGCCGCGCTGCGCCGCCTGAATGTCGTAATCGGCGTTCTGAATCAGGCGCAGCAGGATGTTTTCCACATCCTCGCCGACATAACCCGCCTCGGTGAGGCTGGTCGCGTCCGCGATGGCAAAGGGAACGTTGAGGATCTTGGCCAGCGACTGCGCCAGGAACGTCTTGCCGCAGCCGGTCGGGCCGACCATGACGATGTTGCTCTTTTGCAGTTCCACGTCGCCGCGCTTTTTCGGCGCGTTGATCCTCTTGTAATGGTTGTAGACGGCGACCGCCAGCGCGCGCTTGGCCTTATCCTGACCAATCACGTACTCGTCGAGCACCGCCTTGATTTCGGCGGGCTTGGGCAGGCTCTGCGGCTCCTGCGTCGGCGTGGTGCCCAGATCATCGGCGATGATCTCCTGGCACAGCGCGATGCACTCGTCGCAGATATACACGCCGTTGCCCGCAATGATGCGGCGAACCTGATCCTGCGTTTTATCGCAGAAGGAGCAGCGCGCCACGCGCGGCTGCCGGGTTTCGTCCTTATCTCTCGGCATTTCGCACCTCAGAAAACATTGATTTCACGTCTTGGCCGAAAAGCAATTCTCCCCTCCCTTTTCGGGAAGGGAGAACGCTTTCGCTTACTTTTTGCGCGGCTGGTAGATTTCGTCGATGATGCCGTAGGCCAGCGCCTCTTCGGCGGTCATGAAGTAATCGCGTTCCACGTCGCGCTCGATGCGCTCCAACGGCTGACGGGTCATTTCGCTCATCAGCTTATTCATCTTGCCCTTGGTGCGCAGCAGCCACTGGGCGTGCAGCTGCACGTCGGTGGCCTGTCCGCTCGCGCCGCCGCTGGGCTGGTGAATCATCACTTCGCTGTTGGGCAGAGCAAGGCGCATGCCGGGTTCGCCCGCCATCAGCAGGAACGCGCCCATCGAGGCGGCCATGCCGAGGCAGACGGTGCGGATTTTCGGCTTGACGTAGCGCATGGTGTCAAAAATCGCCATGCCGTCGGTCACGCTGCCGCCCGGGCTGTTGATGTACATGGAGATATCGGCGTCCGGGTCTTCCATTTCCAGGAAGAGAAGCTGGGCGACGATGCTGTTGGCCAGCGCTTCGTTCACCTCGCCGCGCAGAAAGACCACGCGGTCTTTGAGCAGGCGGGAGTAAACGTCATAAGAACGTTCGCCGTAAGGCGTCTTTTCAATGACGCTGGGTTCAAAGTAATAGCTGTTGTTGGTCATCATGGACGCCTCCTTAACAGGCGTTGATTTTGTGATTACTCGGCCTTCGCGTTGTCGCAGAGGAACTTCACGGCCTTGTCGCGGATCACGTCGGCCTTGAAATACTCGCGGTCGCCTTCGGTCAGGTTCTTCTTCAGATCCTCGACGTTCTGGCCGATCTGCTTGGCAAACTTTTCGATCTCCGCGTCGATCTCTTCCTCGGTCGCCTCGAACTTCTCGGCGTTCTCGACCGCCTCGAGCACGAGGTTCGCGCGCACGCTCTTCTCGGCCTGATCGCGGTACTGGTTGCGGAAGCTCTTCTCATCCTGGCCGGTGTACTTCATGAAGTCGGCGAGCTTGAGGCCCTGCTGAGCCAGACGCGCTTCGAAGTTGCGAACCATAGAGTCAATCTGACGCTCGACCATCGCGTCCGGGATCTCGACGGTGGCGTTGGCCATGACCTTCTCGATCACCGCGTTGGTGAACGCATTGTTGTCGCGCTCGGCCGCCTGAGCTTCCAGTTTGGCGCGAACGTCGGCCTTGTATGCATCCAGCGTGTCGAACTCGCTGATGTCCTTGGCGAAATCGTCGTCAAGCGCCGGGAGCTGGGTCTCAGTGATGCTGTTGACCTTCACGTGGAAAACAGCTTCCTTGCCCGCCAGGTCGGGCGCATGGTACTCGGTCGGGAAGGTGACGTTCAGATCCTTCTCCTCGCCGATGTTCATGCCGACCATCTGCTCTTCAAAGCCCGGGATGAAGGTGTGGCTGCCGATCTTGAGGGTCTGGCCCTCGGCGGTGCCGCCGGCGAACTTCACGCCGTCCACGCTGCCGGAGTAATCGAGGTTCACGGTGTCGCCTTCGGCAACCGCGCGGTCGTCAACGGCGACCTCGGCGGCCTGCTTGTTGCGCTCCTTCTCAACCTCGGCGTTCACGTCGTCCTCGGTCACGAGGGAATGCTCCTTCTTGACCTCGACGCCCTTGTACTCGCCCAGGGTCACGTCCGGCTTGACGAACACTTCGCAGGTGAACTGCAGGTTCTTGCCGGTGCCGATCTGCTGGATATCGACCTGCGGACGATCGACGACTTCGAGCTTGTTCTCGTCGATGGCCGGGCCATAAACCTCGTCAAAGATCAGTTCGAAGGCCTCGTCATAGAAGATGCCCTCGCCGTACATGGTCTCAATCATCTTGCGCGGGGCGTGTCCCTTGCGGAAGCCGGGGATCGCGACCTGGCCGCGCACCTTGATGTATGCCTTGCCCATCGCCTCGTCGAACTTGGCCGCGTCGATGTCAAAGGAAAGTTTCACCTTATTGCTGGAAATCTTTTCAACAGTGGTGCTCATGATCTTATGCTCCTCTACGGTAATGGTTGCGCCCCGGAAATCCCAAAACGCTATCCTATATTATAGCACGGGGCTGATGGCTTTTCAATCCTCAATCCGTGGTATTGAAGCGTTTTTTTGCTGTTTTCGGTCTTTTTTCTTCCGCCTTTCTGTTTTTTATGCCACGCCCTGCTTTTTTATGCGCGTAGGTTTGATCTTTTCGGGGCAGGCTAAACCAAAAAGGAGGCGCGTCATGTCCCTGCTCTGCGTTCTTACCGCCTCGCCGCGCACATCCGCACAGGTGCGCGGTCTGGCCCGCCGTCTGCTGGCCATGCGTGCCTGCGCGGATGCGCTGCTGCTTCTGTGCGATCTGCCGGATGCCTTCGCCGAGGTCATGCCGGAGGATGCGCCGCTGCTGCGCGCGCTGCAATCCACCGTGATGGCTGCCGACGCGCGCCGGCCGGGGTGCTTTCTGCTGCTCGTCCGCAAACGCGTTTGGGATGACGCGGCGCGGCTGTATCTGGGCGAAAGCCAGCCGCTTCGGCCCATGCAGACCGTCGCCGCCCTGCTCGATCACGGCCACGCGCCGTCCGCGTTCGCCGCCGCCAGCTTTTCGCCCGCGTCGCTCGCCGGGCAGTTTTCCGATGTGCTCTTCTGTCCCGCCGACGTCTCCTGCGCGCCGGATGTTCCCCACCGCATGCTCGCCGCGCTGGATGATTCCGGCCTGCTGGCCGCGCGCATCCTGCCTCCGCTGGCCGACGACGCGCCGCTGCTGAACCGTCTGCTGGATTTTTCCTTTTCGGAATCGCTGGCCGCGCTGGATGATCATCTTGCTCGCCGCCGTCGCGCGCGCCTTGTCTCCGGCGTTTTACTGGCCTCCTCCAAGGCGTTTTCCGCGCTCGAAAAAGCTTCCTGGCCGGACGCCTGCCCCTTGTGGCATGAATCCGCCTTCGTGACGGATGCGTCCCCCTCCCTGCAAAGCGCTTTGCAGCGGACGCGCCGCGATTTGGATGCGCTCTTCCGCCTGCCCGCGCCGACGGCCCTGCAAAGGCTGATGCGCGTTGCCCCGATGCTTCGGCTCTTTCTGCTCTTTCTCGCCGCCGCGACGGGCTGGGCATGGCTCGCCGTGCTGACGCTGCTCGAGCCTTACGCCCTGCTGCATCCGCGCATGCTCCCCGCCGCGCTCGCGCGTATCGCGTTTCTGCCGATAACGGCGGTTTGCGCGTTCAACGCGTTTTTTGCGCATCGGCTGGCGCGTTCGCCGCTCCTGCGCGTCCGCTTTCCGAAAGGCGCGCAGACCCCGGCGGCCTGCGCCGTCTGCGGCGCGGCGCTGCTCCCCGCCGCGTTGATCAGCCTGCACGCGCTCACGCCGCTGTTCGTCGTCTCGCTGCTCTGGCTGGCCGCGCCGCCGCTGTTCCGCGCGCTGAATTCGCCGGAAACCGAGCGCATCCCGCTCAGCGAAGCCGAGCGCGCGCAGCTTCTCCGCCTTGCCCGGGAAGCGTTTGACGCGCCCATCGACCACGCCGCGCCCGGCTTGGCGATGCTCGCCGCCTGCGGCGGGTGCATGCTCGCTTTTTTAGAGCCGGACGAGGCCGCGCGGCGGATGCAGGCTCTTCTGCCGGATTTGCAGAAGCGCCCGCTGAGCGCGCACGAAACCGCCTGCGCGCTTTCTGCCGCGCAGTACATCCGTGAGCGCATGGGCGACTGCGACGCGGCGCTCCGTGAGCTTCCGGCGCAGATTGAGCGGGCCTGCGCCCCGGAAGACGCGGCTCTATGGATTGCCGATATTCTGGATGGCGCGCAGGAACGCAGCGCGCTGTTTCTGCCCCTTTGCCGGGTTCGCGCCCCCTGTTTCGTCACCCATCCGCACGGCTTTCTTGCCCCGCCGGACAAAGCAAAAACGCCCGACGATGCGTGGGCGTTTCTGATGTTCTGCGACGCGCTTTGCGCGCACGCGTTTTATCCGCTTTTTTGGCGTTCTCCCGTCGCCGCTCCGTATCGAAGCCGGGTTACGCTCGGTTTCTGACCGGGCCGCGCAGCATGTCGCCCGCCTGCAATTTGCCGCCGCAGGGGATGCGCACCCGCTCCATCGGGATGTTCACCACGCCGACGTGCTCGCCCGTCCGTTCGAGCACAATGTCCTCGATGACCAGCTTCTCGCTCCCCTTCGGCGTGACCGTTTCCAGCTCATCGCCGACAAAGAAGCGGTTCTTCATCTCCACCAGCGCCTCGCCGCCTGATGCGTCCAGCACATAGCCCATGTATTCCGCTTCCTGCGTCACGCCGACCGCCTCGCCGCAGACTTTCGGCTGGCCGAAATAGAAGCCCGTGTCATAAACGCGGTGGCTGATCTTGTCCAGTTCCCCGCGCAGCCGCTTTTGCAGCGCCGTGTCCGCCTTGTACCCCGCCGGATCTTTCGCATACGTGTCCATCGCCCGGCGGTATGCGCCCACGACCGTCGCGATGTAAATTTCCGTCTTCATCCGCCCTTCGATCTTGAAACAGCATACGCCGCTTTCCATCAGCCGCGGCAGGTGCTCCATCATGCAGATGTCCCGGCTGGAGAGAATCGCCGTGCCGCGCTCGTCCTCTTCGATGGGCATGGCCTCCTCCGGCCTTGTCCGCTCGCGCAGGGTGTACGTCCATCGGCAGGGCTGGCTGCATGCGCCGCGGTTCGCGCTCCGCCCGTTCAGGAAGCTGGAAAGCATGCACCGCCCGGAATACGACATGCACGCCGCGCCGTGGATAAACGTTTCCAGCTCGATTTCGTCCCCGACCGCCGCGCTCATCGCCTCGATCTGGTCAAACGTCATCTCCCGCGCCAGCACGACGCGTTTCGCGCCCAGCGCCTTATAGACGCGCGCGGATTCGCTGTTCGTCGTGCTCGCCTGCGTGCTCACGTGCACGTCCAGCCCCGGCACTTTCCGCGCAATACGCGCAATCGCGCCGAGATCGGAAACAATCGCCGCGTCCACGCCCATGTCGCGCGCCATCTTCGCCGTGCGCACCATGCCGTCCAAATCGCCGTCAAAGGCGAAGATGTTCAACGTCAGATTGACCTGCGCGCCCGCCGCGTGTGCCAGCCGCACGGCTTCCTCAAGCTGCTTTTCGTCGAAATTGTTCGCCTGCGCGCGCAGGCCGTATTGTTTCGCGCCACAATAAACGGCGTCTGCACCGAAGCGCAGCGCCGTTTGAAGCGCCCTCATGTTGCCCGCAGGCGCGAGCAGCGAAGGCATTGTTTTCATCTTGTCCTCCGATCAGTTCAGGCCGCGGCTCTTGTCGTATTCCTCCCACAGCGGGCGGTACATCGCCACGGCGGCGTTGTGCTCGTCCAGCGTCTTGGAGAAATGCAGCTCGCCGGAAGCCGGGTCGGTCGAGCAGAAATACAGGTACTTCTGCGCCACATACTGCTCGTCCGGGTACAGCGCCGCGACAATCGCGTCCATCGACGGGTTGCAGATCGGGCCGACCGGCAGCCCCTTGCGGGTATAGGTGTTATACGCCGAGTTGACGGAAAGCTCGCTGTCGCCCAGCACCATCTTTTCCGACCCCGTCGCGTATTTAATCGTCACGTCCGAGCCGAGCGTCATATCCGCCTTGAGCCGGTTGTGGAAAACCGCGCTGACCTTGGCGAAGTCGCTCTTCTTGGCTTCCTTCTCGATCATCGAGGCGAGGGTGATCACCTCGTCCATCGTCATGCCCAGCTCCTGCGCGCGCTCGTCGTATCCGCTCAGGTAGGCTGCCTCCATCTGCGTCAGCAGGCGCTTGATGATGGTGTCGGCGCTCGAACTGGTGTAAATCTCATACGTGTTCGGCGAGAGATAGCCCTCGAGCGCATACCTGCGCTGGCTCACCGTGTCAGTCTTCATCATCTCCTCGATGAAGTAATACCCGCTGTAAGCCTCGCCGGATCTGCACAGGCTGAGGAATTCGTCGGCGCTGGAGAGAATCTTCTGCTCGACCAGATAGTTCGCTATATCCTCCACCGTCCAGCCGGGGATGATGGTGATATTCGCCGTCAGCGGCTTGCCGTCGCCGGAAATGAGCTGATCGAGAATCTCCGTCGCGGACATCGCGCGCGAAAGCTCGTAGTCGCCGCTCTGGATTTTCTGCCCCATGCCCATGAAATCGGCCATGTACTTGAAGACGGTGTGGTTATGAATCAGCCCCGCTTCTTCCAGATTGCGGCTCACTGCGGAAAGCGAACTGCCGGATTTGACGCTGAAAGCGACGGTCTGGCCGTCCGCGCTGTCCATCGGCGAGAAGAACATGTCGTCCACCTTCTGCCAGCCCGTGTAAACCAGCCCGCAGATGATCACAAACGAGCAGACAAACACCAGAATCGGCCGCAGAATCCGCCAGATCCAGTCGTACCAGAAAAAGCCGTACCGCCTGCTTTCAAGCAGCTCGCGTTCTTCCGCATCGCGGACGGGGCGTTTCTTTTTCTTCTTCGCCAATGTCGCTTTCCTCCCGGTTTATTGCTTGTCGGGCACGTCAAAGCGGATGCCCGCCGCCTCGGTCAAAATCTTGAAGATATCGGCCAGCGTCTTCTGCATCTGCATTTCCGCCATCAGGTAGGCCTGCACGTCGCTGTTCATATACAGCAGCGAGGCAAGCTGCTGAAACCGCTGCATGTCCTCGGTGGGCATCTGCCCCGCCGCGCCGACCATGCTCATTTGCAGCTGCACCTGCAAGCGCTTGTATTCGTCCAGCAGCAGCCGGTTCGTCTCGTCCGCATAGGCGCGCTCGCGCAGTTCCGCCAGATGCACACATTCGTCGCTCTTCTTGATTTCTTCGGCCAGCTTATGAGCCGTATCATAAATGTTCATGTTCCAACTTCCTTGTTTCTTCTTTTTCCCCTGTTTTCAACCTCCCCTTTTAAGGGGAGGGGAACCGCCCGCAGGCGGTGGAAGGGTGATTACGTCTCCATGATGATCGGCAGGATCATCGGGTTGCGCTTGATGAGGTCGAACAGGTAGTTATGCATCTCGTCCTTGATCCCGTTCTTCACGCTCGTCCAGTCGCTCTGCTCGATGCGGTCGTACCGCTGCAAGACGTTCATCGCGACGTTCCTCGCGCCGGAAATCAGCTCCTCGTTTTCGCGCACATAGACAAAGCCGCGGGAAATCAGTTCCGGCCCGCTGGTAACCTGCCCCGTCTCCTTGTTCACGCCGACGACCACGATAATCAGGCCGTCCTGCGAGAGGTGCTTTCTGTCGCGCAGCACCACGTTGCCCACGTCGCCCACGCCGAGACCGTCCACCATCACCGAGCCGGTCGGAATTGGGCCGGTGATGTTCGCTTCGTCTTCGGAAAGTTCGAGCGCCTGCCCCATTTCCAGAATGATCACGTTGTCCTCCGGCATGCCCAGCTCCTGCGCGAGCTGCGCGTGCCTGTGCAGCATGCGGTATTCGCCGTGCACCGGGATGAAGTATTTCGGCTTCACCAGCGTGTGCATCAGTTTCAGCTCTTCCTGGCAGGCGTGGCCGGAGACGTGCACATCCGCGATGCGGTTGTAAATCACGTTCGCGCCGCAGCGATAGAGCTGGTCGATGATCCGCGAAACCATGATCTCGTTGCCCGGGATCGGCGTCGCGGAAATGATCACCGTGTCGCCCTGCCGAATCTGCAATTTGCGGTGCTCGCTGTTGGCCATGCGCGTCAGGCCGCTCATCGGCTCGCCCTGGCTGCCCGTCGTCAGCACGACGATTTCGTTATCCTCGTAGCAATCCAGATCCCCGACGTCGATAAACACGTCCTGCGGAATTTTCAGCTCGCCGATTTCCATCGCCAGCTTGGTCACGTTGACCATGCTCCGGCCGACGAAGCAGATTTTCCGCCCGAACTCGATGCAGTTGTCCACCACCTGCTGAATCCTGTGCAGGTTCGACGCGAACATCGCGATGATGACCCGCCCTTTCGCGTCCTTGAACAGATTGTGGAAGGTCTCGCCGATCTTCTTTTCGCTCATCGTGTAGCCGGGCCGCTCCACGTTGGTGGATTCCGCCAGCATCGCCAGCACGCCGCGGCTGCCCCACGCGGCCAGCGTGTTCAGGTCGGTCACCTCGCCGTCGATGGGCGTGTAGTCGATCTTGAAATCGCCCGTCACGATCACCGTGCCCGCCGGGCACGTGATGGCCATTGCCACCGCGCCCGCAATCGAATGGCTCACCTTGATGAACTGCACGGAAAACGCGCCGGCCTGAATCACGTCCTTCGCCTTGACGATGTGGAATTGGATGTTGTCGATATTATGCTCCGCCAGCTTGCCGCGTATGAGCGCGCAGGTCAGCTTCGTGCCGTAAACCGGCGCGGGTACGCGCGGCAGCACATACGGCGTCGCGCCGATATGATCCTCGTGTCCATGCGTGATCAGGTATGCGCGCACGCGCTCCCTGTTGCGCTCCAGATAGGTGATATCGGGAATCACAAGGTCGATACCAAGCATGTCCGCCCGCGGGAAAATCGAGCCGCAGTCCACTACAACAATGTCGTCGCCAAACTCAAAGGCCGTCATGTTTTTGCCGACTTCGCCCAAACCGCCCAGCGGAATGATTCTCAGCTTCGCCAAATGCGTTTCCTCCTTTCTGCCTTCTCCTTGAAATTTGTATCTTCCAAAAGCCCTTCTTTCGTTCTCAGGCTTTTAAAAAACCGAACATTTTTTAGGTATAACACCCCGAGCTTATTCGATTTATTATAGCACAAAACCCCTGCTTGTCAAAGTCTATCCCGCCAAAAAGGAAAAGAAGCGTTCGTTTTTTTCGAACGCTCCATAAACCGACGGATTTGACCGCTTTTTACAGATGTCTCTCCAGCATCGCGGCGATATCTTCCTTGCCGCGCGCGCCAACCGCCTGCTCGACGACCTTGCCACCCTTCATCACAATCAGCGTCGGGATGCTCATGATGCCGAACCGGCGCGCCAGTTCCGCCTGCTCGTCCACATCCACCTTGCCGACCACGGCGCGGCCTTCAAAATCGTCGGCTACTTCTTCCACCGCCGGGGCGATCATGCGGCACGGGCCGCACCACGTCGCCCAGAAATCGACCAGCACCGGCTTGTCGCCCTGCACGGCCTCGTCAAACGTCTTCTCGTCAAAATGCACGATCATGGTCAAAACCTCCTTGATTTCGGTTGACTGTCTTTATTTTTCCGCATCCGCTTCTTCGGGATGCGTCACCGAGATGATTTTCTGCTCCCAGCGCCCTTTGGAAAGCTTCGGATCGAGCGCGCGCATGATGAAATACGCCGCCGCCGTGCCGATCACCGCGCACAGCGCCATCATCAATTCGCCGTTTCCGAACGCACCCGTCCGGGTGACGCCCCAGCCCGCCGCAAGGCCGACGATGAAGCCTGCCAGCGGCAGCATATACGCCAGCGCGGAAGCCTCCATCACGTGAGAATCGTCCATTTCCACCTCGATGATATCGCCGACCTGCGCCCTGCCCTTGATCTTTACGGTATGCTTGGCGCAGTTTTCGCTGCCGTGCATGCACGCGTGGCAGTCGCCGCAGGCCTCGTGGCGCTCAAACGCCACCGTGAGCATATCGCCGCTAACGGCGGTCACAACGCCTTTATTAGTCATAAGGCTCCTTTCTTGGGGCAACGCCGGGGCTCCGCCCCATACCCCGGCAGGAACCTGAGGTTCCTGCACTTCCCTCCTTCATGGATTGCTTTGCAATCCATGATGTTAAAATTCGAACTGTAAACGCGAAGCGAAGAAGGGAGTCTGAGGGACTTGTCCCTCAGGCGGGTTTGGGCGGCAGCCCAACGTTCCTTCCCTTTACTCGTAGATTTTCTCGAACTTCGTGAAGCCTTCGGCTTCCAGCAGCTCGATCTGGTGCTTCATGTTCTTGCTCATCGGCAGAACCGTCGCGACCACGCCCGTCTTGCGCGCCTGCGCCGCCTGCGCGAGCACTTCCGCCTTGCGCGCCGTCGGCACTTTGCCGCCGACCAGATACGCCACCGAGCCTTCCGGCAGCTTGAAGCTGCCCTGCTCGTGATCTTTGAGGATGGTCACGATGCGCTCAAAGCCGATGGAGAAGCCGCACGCGCTGACGTTCTGGCCGCTGAATTTGCCGATCATCTGGTCGTAGCGGCCGCCGCCCGCGATGGAGAAGTTGTAGCCGTCCAGCGTCACCTCGAAAATCGGGCCGGTGTAATAGCCCATGCCGCGCACCAGCGTCGGGTCGAAGACGATTTTCACGCCCTCGGCGAGCATCGGCTTCACGCAGCCCACGATGTCCGCCAGCGCCGCGCCGACGCGCTCTTCCAGATATTCGCCGCTCACGCCCGCGCAGAAGTCGGCAATCTCCATGCCCGGCTTCACGTTGCGGTAGAACGCCATGTACTTTTCCACCTTCTCCGGCGCGTAGCCGCTTTCCAGCAGATCCTTCTCGATGCCGTCCAGACCGATCTTGTCGAATTTGTCCAGCGAAATCAGCGCGCCGCCGATTTCCTCCTGCTCAAAGCCCGCGGAGAGCGCCGCCGCCGCCAGCATCCGGCGGTCGTTGATGTGGATGGTGAACTCGTTCATGTTCACTTCGGAAAGAATCTTGCTGAGCATCGTCGCCGTCGCCGTGATCAGCTCGATCTCCGCCAAACTGCTGTCGTCGCCCAGAATGTCGATGTCGCACTGGGTGAACTGGCGGAAGCGGCCCTTCTGCGGGTTGTCCGCGCGCCAGACGTTGCCCAGCTGCATCGCCTTGAACGGGGTCGGCAGCTTCTCCTTGTTATTCGCATAGTAGCGCGCCAGCGGCACGGTCAGGTCGTAGCGCAGGCCGTTGTCCGCCAGCTCGCCGTCGCCCTTGTCCAGCGCGCGCTGGAGTTCCGCGCCGCGCTTCATGACCTTGAAGATGAGCTTCTCGTTATCGCCGCCCTGCTTGCTGGTCAGGTTCTCGATGTGCTCCATCACCGGCGTTTCGATCTGCATAAAGCCGCACGCGCCGTAGGTTTCCTTGATCATGCCGAGCACATGCTCGCGCAGGCGCATGTCGGCGGGGAGCATATCGCACATGCCCTTGACGGGCGTTTTGATGAATTTCATGGTTGTGATTCCTTTCGTATTTTCTCCTTCAAGCGCGGCTTCGCCGCGCCTGAAGGAGTTATTTCGCCCTTACTCCTGATTTTCCTGCATGCGCCGCCATTCCTCGCGGGAAATGAGCACGGTTCGCGGCTTGGTCGGGCCTTCGGCCTCGGCGGTGATGCCGCGCAGCGTCATTTCGTCCACCAGCCGTCCCGCGCGCGCATAGCCCACGCGCAGACGGCGTTGCAGCATGCTGATGGAAACCTGCCCCGCGTCCACCGCCAGCTCGATGGCCTTGGCGAGCATCTCGTCCACCGGCTCGCCTGCGCTCGGCGCGTCGGAGGAAGCGCCGCTGTCCTCGTCGGCGGCGGTGTTCATCTGCTCGATCACGTCCTCGTTGTAATCCGCGCTGTGGCGGCCGCGCACAAACTCGACGATGCGCTGCACCTCGTCGTCGGAGACGAAGCAGCCCTGTACGCGCGTCGGCTTGCCCGCGCCCTGCGGCGCATAGAGCATGTCGCCCTTGCCCAGCAGCTTTTCCGCGCCGCCGGAATCCAGAATCGTCCGGCTGTCGATCTGGCTGGAAACCGCGAACGCGATTCGGCTCGGGATATTCGCCTTGATCACGCCCGTGATGACGTTGACCGACGGTCTCTGCGTCGCGATAACCAGATGGATGCCCGCCGCGCGCGCCAGCTGAGCCAGACGGCAGATGGATTCTTCCACCTCGCCCGGCGCGACCATCATCAAATCGGCCAGCTCGTCGATGATGACGATGATCTTGCTCATCGGCTCTTCGTTCGGGCCGATGGCGTTGTTGTAGCCGCGGATGTCGCGCACGCCCATCGTCTCAAACCGCTTGTAGCGGTGCTCCATCTCCACGACCGCCCAGCTCAGCGCCGCGCTCGCCTTCTTCGGGTCGGTCACGACCGGCACGAGCAGGTGCGGGATGCCGTTGTACACCGAAAGCTCGACGACCTTCGGGTCGATGAGGATGAGCCGCACCTCCTCCGGCTTGGCGCGGAAGATGATGGAGTTGATGATCGTGTTGATGCAGACGGATTTGCCCGAACCCGTCGCGCCCGCAATCAGCACGTGCGGCATCTTCGCCATATCCGCGATGACCGGCGCGCCGGAAATGCCCTTGCCCAGCGCAACCGCCGTCGGGGATTTCTCCCGAAGCATCTCCGGGCTTTCCAGCACGTCGCGCAGCGAAACCGTCGCGATCTTTTGGTTCGGAATTTCAATGCCGACCGCGGGCTTGCCGGGAATCGGCGCTTCGATGCGCACGCCGTCGGAGGCCATGTTCAGCGCGATGTCGTCCACCAGGCCGACGATGCGCGAAACCTTCACGCCCGGCGCGGGCGCAAGCTCGTAGCGCGTGATGGCCGGGCCGTGGGTGACGTTCAGCAGCTTGGCCTGCACGCCGAAGCTTTCCAGCGTGCCCAGCAGCTTACGCGCGCCCGCCTCGTCCTTGGCGCGCTGGTCGGGGTCCTGCGTCGTATTGCTCTGGTTGAGCAGGTCGATCGGCGGGAAGATATATTCCTCCCTCGCCGTCTGCGGTTCTTCGTGCACGTCCTTGGCGGGCATGACGATGGGCGTACCGTCGAGCCGGTTGCCGCGCAGCTGCACGACGGTCTGCTGCTCGTTCATTCTCTGCGCTTTGAGCACGTCCTGCCCCTGTGGCTGAACCGGGGGCTGCTGTGCCGGGCGCACCCCGTTCGGCGCGCTCTGTTCCACGGCTCTCTGCGGCGGCTGATAGCCCGCGTTCCGTTCGGCGCGCGCTCTGGCCGCGTCAATCGCCGCGGCGGAATAGCTCGACGGGGTGCTTCCGCCCGCCTGCTGCGCGCCCTGCCCCGGCCAGCCGCCGAACGAGCCGCCCGTCACGGGCGCAGACTCGTCTTCCGGCTCGTCGTGGAATTCGTCCGCCGTCACCTGCGCGTCGCCGTCGTCATATTCGACGTTCGCCGCCTGCGGCTCGTCCGCTTCCTCGTCCTCGGATGCGTCGTCCTGCGGGAAATAGCTGTCGTCGATGGGCCTGTCCGCGCCCGCCGCCCTCGCGTTGGTGATGGAGTCCGCCTCGTCGTCCTCGTCATCCTCCGTATATGGATCGTCCGGCACACTCGGCGCAATCGGCGCATCCTCCTGCATCGGCGGACTGTACGCGTCGTTTTGCGGCGCATACCCGCCTGTCGGCGGACTGTACGCGTCGTTCTGCGGCGCGTATCCGACCGTCGGCGGACTGTACGCGTCGTTCTGCGGCGCGTATCCGCCTGTCGGCTGACCGCCGTTCATCCCGTACAGGAACGCGTTTTCCGCTTCCTGCATGGTGAAACTGTTGCGTCGGCTCGGCGTGGTGGGCACATGCTCGTCCACGGGCGCGCGGGTGAATTCGTCGTCCCGCTCGATATAGAGCTGCGCGCCATCGGAGATCGTCCGGCGCTTTCTCGGCGCGGCGGCCTTCCGCGGCGGCCTGCTCGTGATCGCCGGTTGATCGTCCGGCCTTTCGTCCTCCTGCGGACGCATCACGGTGAGCGTCGGCTTCTCCTTGCGCCTTGCCGTCTTGGGCGGCTGGGGCGCTTCCTCCGGCTCGAACGCTTTGCGGATTTCTTCATCCCGCTGGCGCTGTTTTTCCTTCTCTTCGGCTTCGCGCGCGGCGGTTTCCTGTTCTTCCTTCTGCTTTTGCAGGCGCTCCTGCCTGCGCTTCTGCCGCTCGATGGCCAGCGCGTTTTCGCGCTCCAGCTCTTCTTCCTGCCGCGCGTCGCGCAGCGCGTCCTTTTCCTCGCGGCGCTCCTTCATGTCCACGCGGAAATCATCCACCCATTCGGAGATGCGCATGCCCATGCCGCCGAACGAGAAGCCCGTAAGCGCCATCAGCACAATCGCCGTCGCGAAGATGAGCACGATCATGCCGCCCCAGACGTCCAGCCCCTTATACAGCGGCCACGCCAGCAGCGCGCCGATGAGGCCGCCGCCCTTGCAGTCCAGCGAGCTCATTGTGAACGAGCGCACGAGGAACGCGCCGTAACTGGCCTCCACGCCGTCCGCCGCCAGCGCCGCGTTTACGCCGGAAATGCGGAAAAGCTGGAACATGGCCTCCACGAACAGGAAAATCAGCGAGCCGAGAACCAGCGTTTTCGTGCTCAGCTTTTTTTCGCCGAAGAACACGAGCACCACGCCCGCCCAGCAGACCACCACCGGCAGCAGCAGGCAGAGCATGCCGCCCAGCCCACGCACAATCAGCATGCACCGATTGAGGAAGCCGCCGTTTGACGGGATGAACTGGCAAAACAGCGCCAGCAATCCCAGGCAGAGCACCGCAATGCCCGCCACGCCGCGCGGGTCTGCGCCCGGATTGGTCTTTCTGCCCGGCTTTCCCCGTTTGCCGGAAACCGTGCGCGTTTTCTTCGCCGCCGCGCCTTTCGCCGCTTTTTTCGCCATCCGCTTACCTTCCCTTCAAAACGCAAAAACAAAAAGGCAGCGTCGGGCTGCCGCCCAAACCCGCTTGAGGATTTCAGCCTCAAACGCCTTCTTCGCTTCGCGCATATCCAACATATTCTGTCTATCCAAAAAATATCTGCCCGCGCAGAATCGGGCAGATTATTATAACACGTTTGTCAAAATCAGTAAAGCTCTTCGGGCATCGCGTCGCGCAGAATCAGACAGCTCAGCACACTATTTTCATCGACATGCGCCTGCAAGATATGGCCGGAAAGCTCGAAAAACAGGCTTTCGCCCGCCTCGAGCATGCGGTCTGCCGCGTCGTCCGCGTCATACGCGCGCGTTTTCCTCGGCTCGCCGAGCAGCGCCGTCAGTTCGTCTTTCGTCGTCTTTCCGACGGTCAGCCCGCAGACGTCCGCGCGCGTGGTGCGAACGGCGGAAATCGGCGTTTCGGCTTCGTCCGTCTCGGCATATTTGGGAATCTCCACCGCCCAGCCGCGCAGGCTCGCCTCCTCGAACAGATACACGCGGGAATCCTTCGTGTAATCCGGGTCGGTCAGCAGCGTGTACGCGTCAAGCGCCTCGCCGAGCTTCTGCCCCACCGCCGCCTGCGTCATCGGGCCGGGGAGTTTTCCGTCCTTCGCCGCGTCGGCCAGCGCCGTCAGATCGCCCCGCGCATGCGCCAGCGCGTACACTGGGCTGTCTTCGCCGATGTAATCCGCCAACTCGTACCACGCAAACTGCACCGCGCCGCTCTGCTCGTCAAAGTAACGATAGCTGTCGTCAGGATAATACACCGTCAGCCCGTACTCATCGACGGCGTAATTGTCGCGCGGCATCGGCAAAAGCTCGCTGTATTCCATATAATCGCTTAGGTCGGGCAGAACGTCCTCCTCGATGATCCGCTCCATCGCGTCAATCGCCGCGTCCGCGTCGTCAAAGAGCTGCTCCAGCCGAATCTCTTCGCCCGTCGTCAGGTCAAGCGCCAGCGCGCGCACCGCGCTGCCCGCCGTACCGTCCGCCTGCGTGCCGTCCCAATGCAAAACCAGCGACGCGACGTTTCCGAACGTGCGCACCTCGCCGCTCTGCCGAATCTCCGCGCCCGCGCGCTGGGTCAGCTGCGCCGCCTTCGCCTGCTCGAACTTCGCCTCGATCAGCCCGTTCGCCATCAGCGGCGCCGGGTCGGGCGTTTCCCCCGGCGCGGCGGTTGTTTCCGCCGCCTGCACCTCCGCCGCCGAGAAAACGACCAACGCCGACCCGTTCTCTTCCTTCTGCTCCATATTCACTTCAAGCTCGGCCAGCGCCCCCGCAGGGAAAGCCAAACTCAGCATCATCAGTATCGCTGTTAAGCGCTTCATGGCGTATCACCTCTTGCCCTCTATTGTACATGAAACGAAATCGCTTTGTAAAGAGACGAATGACTTCGTTTTTTTCTTCCCTTCCGGCTTGCATCGCAAGCCGGAAAAAGTGGGAAATCCAAGGAACGAAATGAACGCCCGCTGTGCGGGATACAGTGAATGAAGTTCCAGGTTCTTGGCGAGAGTTTGAGGGCAGCGCCCTCAACGTTCTCCCCCCTCAGAATATCATCGGCTGAAGCTGCCGCCCCGCCAGCGCCGCCTCCGCCGCCGGGAGAATCTGCGCGAAATCCGCCACGCAGCTCGTCGGCTTCGCGCGGTAATCGTCCTGCTGGAGCGGCACAAAATACGTCCCTTTGCGATTCATCAGCAGCCCGATGCCCGCCGCCGCGCCCGCCAAAGCGTCGTTTGTCGATACCGCAATGAGCACGGGCCGCCCGTTGCGTCTGTGGCTCTTCACCGCCAGCGTCGGCGCGGTATCGTATATGCCGCAGGCCAGCTTGCCCAGCGTGTTGCCCGTGCACGGCGCAAGAATCAGCAGATCCAGCAGCTTCTTCGGCCCAATCGGTTCGGCCTGCGCAATCGTGTGGATGACCTTCTCCCCGCAGATTTCCTCCGCCTGCGCAACCCAGTCTGCCGCGCGGCCGAAACGCGTGTCCGTCGTGTAGACGTTCTCGCTCATGATCGGCAGAACGTGATACCCGTGCTCCACCAATAGATTCAACTGCGGAAAAACCGCCTTGAACGTGCAAAACGACCCCGTAATCGCAAAACCGATGGTCAAATCGCTCATTGCGCCTCTCCCTCCCGCGTCGTCATCGCCGAAATCAGCGCGTCAAACAGCGCCTCGCCCGCGTCCAGCGGCGCATACCGCCCCGGCAGACCGCTCTCCACGCAGACCTGCAACCCCAACTTCACCGCTTTCTGCATTTCCAGCCCGTAGGGCGCGCTGGCCAGCTCGATGATCGGCGTATCGCGCGGCATCGCCGCCAGCGCCGCGTCACCCAGCACACGCGCCGGAATCGTGTTGAGGATCACATCCGCCTGCCTGCACGCGGTTTCAATCTGCGCCAGCGGCACGGGATGCGCCCCTGCCGCATGCGCCATGCGCATCTGCGTCTCGCTGCGCGCGCAGACGATGACAAACATCCCCATCGCGCACAGCCGCACCGTCAGCTCCTGCCCGATGCGCCCGTAGCCCGTCACCAGCGCCGTCTCGCTCATCAGCGCCCGCTTTTTCCCCCGCATCACCGTCGCCAGCGCGCCCTCGGCTGTCAGCCGCGCGTTTTTGCGCAGAAACGCCTCGTTCTTCTCCGGGCGGACGACCCGCGCCGCCTGCGCCAGCTCCTCTTCCTTCACGTCGCCGCCAGCCAGCGCCGCGCGGCAGGCCGGAATCAGCGCGAGCACGCGCTCCCGCATCAGCCCGCCTTTCATCGAAACCAGTTTTTCCTCCCGGAAGCTCCTCGGCCACGGCAGCATGACCGCCTGCGCCGACGGCATTTCGCCGGGCACGTCGGCTTCCTCCTCGATGTGCAGCGTCTCCCAGCCCGCGCGCCCGGCGGCCAGCAGCGCCCCACGCATCCTTTCGTCCCCGCCAAAGGCAATCAATCGCATGCTCATCCCTCCCGGCGATGGTATGCGGCAGCCCTTCGCTTTATGGCCAAAAACAAAAACTGCCAAGCCCGATTAAGCTCGACAGTTCGTCTTCCGATTTTTGGCTTTAAATGAGCAAATCCGTCGTAGGGGCGCGCGTTGCGCGTCCGCTTTTTGTGCAGAATTTGCTCATTTCCTACCGTTTACACAAAAAGTCCCTCTCTTTCGAAAAGGAACTTTGCGTTATTCGATTTCCGGCAGGATTTCTTCGAGCTGCTTCACATACCGTTCAAGCTCTTCAAAAATCACAAGGCTGACGATGCTCCAATTCGTATCGTCATATTGATGTACGAGCCGGTGCCGCATGCCTGCAATCTGGTTCCACGGAATACCGGGATATCTCGCTTTCATTTCTTTGGAAAGCTGGTACGTGTGCTCGCCGATGTTGTACAGCGGCGTTGTGATCGTCCATTGAACGGAAAAACAGGTTTCAATATCTGTTCGCGTCAATTTCTGTTCTCTGACGTAATTCAGCAGCCGATGGCCGGTTTCGATGATTTTGACGACGCGCTGGCGGTCGGATTGATTCATTGAAGTCTCACGCTTTCCGCCATCACCTGATGATAAAACGGTGAATTCGGGCGAATTTCTCCAAGCTCATACACATCGACGGGCTTGCCGCTGTGCTCGTGAAGCTCTTCGGCAATCGCAAACACGTCAAACGGCTTGAACCCGCCGTCGCCGACGATCACCAGATCAATATCCGATTTTCCCGTCGCCTCGCCGCGCGCGTAAGAGCCAAAGAGCAGGGCATACGAAGCGCGATACTTTTTCAGCAGCGGGCTGACCATCTGTCTCAGCTCGGTCTGGCTGTAAATCTTCTCGTTCATCGCCGCACCTCCCTATGCTTATTATAGCAAAGCCTTTCCGAAAAGAAAAGGGCTATTCTTTCCCTTTCGGGCGAGAACAGCTCCCTGTTTGCAATTTATAATTTTTCCGAGAAGAAATGCGCTTATTCCAGCATCGACGTGCAGTGCGGGCAGCGGGTCGCGTCGTCGGCAATCTCGCTCTTGCAGAACGGGCAGATGCGCTTGGGCTTAGCCGGTGCGGGTTCGGGCTTCTTATGAAGCTTGTTCATCGCGCGGATGACGAGGAACATGCAGAACGCGGTCAGGATGAAGTTGATCACATTCTGGATGAACAGGCCGTAGTTGATCGTGCCGACGCCGGCCGCCGCAGCCGCCTCGGCGGAGACGTAAGAGCCGCCGTCCAGCGCGACGAACAGGCCGCCGAAGTTGATGCCGCCGGTCAGCACGCCGATCACCGGCATGAAGATGTCGTTGACCAGCGACGTAGTGATCGAGCCGAACGCGGCGCCGATGATCACGCCGACGGCCATGTCGATCACATTGCCGCGCATCGCGAACGCTTTGAAATCCTCGAAAAACTTTTTCATGGGTACCTCTCCTCCCTTTTTATGCTTTAAGCAGCTTTTACCACACAGCTTGTTGACATCAGCAAATTTGGCTTGAATAGCAAAATCAAGAAATTCAGCTATTCTTTCATTTGCGGAAAGGGCTATTCTCCCCCCTTCGAGGGAAGAATAGCTTTTCGTCTACAATCTGAGCGGCTTTCGCCGCGAAAGCTCAGTTTTCTTCTTTGGCGATGTTCTGCGCCAGCTTGTCCACCGGGTCGGCCTTCGGCTTTTCAGCCGCCTGTTTGGCCTCCGCTTCGGCGATTCTGGCCGCCAGCGCGGAGAAGTCGATTTCCGGCAGGTCGGCCAGCGAAGTCAGGCAGAAGTGGCGCAGGAACGCATCCGTCGTGCCGTAGAGAATCGGCCTGCCGAGCGCATCCTTTCGCCCGACCTCCTCAATCAGCCCGCGCGAGACGAGCATCTGCACCGAATAATCGCATTTCACGCCGCGGATCAGCTCGATTTCCGCCTTGGTCACCGGCTGTCGGTAGGCGATCACCGCCAGCGTCTCCATCACCGCCTGCGAAAGCGACTGCTTCTGCACGGGCTGAAGCAGCTTTTCGACGTATTTGGCGTAATCCGGCCGGGTTGCAAGCTGCACGTGCTGGCCGAACCGCAAAAGCCGCAGGCCGCGGCGGTCGTAATCGTAGCCGCCTTCCAGCGCGTTCAGCGTCTCCTCCAGCTCCTCGTCCGTGACGCCCATCGCGCGGCAGATTTCGCTTTTTTCCACCGCGTTGCCCGTCACGAACAGAATCGCCTCGACGATGCCCACGCGCTCGCTCAGATCCGGCTTATCCGCCGATTCCTGCGGATTCTCCGGCTGCGTCAGCTCCGTCTGCGCCGGGCTGGTCTGCGGGTTCTCCGTCTCCATCTTCGTCCCTCCTGCCGGGTAAAATCAAAATATCGTCAAACACATGCTCCTGCCGGGCATGCAGCCGCCCGAGCTTGAGCAGCTCAAGCATCGCCATGAAGTACGAAACGATTTCGTCCCGCGTCACCTCGTCGGAAAGCATATCCGTAAACAGCACAGGCCCTTTTTTCAGCCGCGCCGTCAGGTTGAACACGCATTGCTCAATGGTGAAGCGGTCGCGCGTGATGGAGCGGAACACGCGCCCCGGCTCTTCATCCTGCGTCTGCCGCGCCAAAATGCGCTCGAGCGCGCGCACCAGCCCGTCCAGCGACAAGCCCGTCAGCTCGACCGGCTGCGGCGGCAGCGGGTACTCCTCCGGCAGTTTGGAAAACACCTGCATCGCCGCCTGCTCGAATTCCTTCATCCGCCCGGCGCTCTCTTTGTAGAGCTTGTATTCCTCCAGCCTGCGGATAAGCGTCTGTTCCGGCGTTTCCTCGCCGTCCTCCGCCGGTTCGGGCGGGCGCGGCAGAAGCGCGCGGGATTTGATTTCCAGCAGCGTCGCGGCCATCGTCAGAAACTCGCTGGCCGTGTCCATATCCAATTCGTCCACGCTGCCCATCGAAGCCAGATACTGTTCGGTGATTTCGGAAACGAAAATATCCTTGATATCCACCTTGGCGCGGGTGATCAAATGCAGCAGCAGGTCAAGCGGGCCTTCGAACTGTTTGAGGGAAACGTAATACATCGCTTACCCCCAGATCGCGCGAATCGGCGCGAGCAGCAGCCCCTGCGCGGGATAGACCACCCAACTGATGATCCGCCCCAAAATGCCCTGCGCGGAGAGCACCAGCACGATCAGCATGCCGATGCGGAAAGCCTTCTGGCTGAGCTGATAGCGCCCCTTGAAGATCAAATCGTTAACGACGTGGTAGCCGTCCAGCGGCGGCAGCGGAATCAGGTTGAACACGGCGAGGTTCAGGTTGACCAGCGCCGTATAGGCAGACAGGCGCACGAACGGCACCAGCCAGCCGTTGGCGATCACCCCGCCGAAATCCTGCGCCGCGCTGCCGGAAATCACCGACCAGACGGCGTTATATTCGTAGCTGACCATCTTGCTCAAGCCGTTATAGGCGATAAACTGCTTATCCCACATGAACGCGCTGCACAGCACGGCCAGATAGGTAAAGAGTACGAAGAGAATCAGGTTCACCGTGATGCCCGCGATGGAGACCAGAAAATCATCTTTATTGCGGTCGCCCTTAAAATTATACGGGTTGACCGGCACGGGCTTGGCATAGCCGAAGCCGACGAAGAACATCAAAATCGTGCCCACCGGGTCGAGGTGGCGCAGCGGGTTGAGCGTCAGCCGCCCGGCGCGCTTGGCCGTATCGTCGCCGCAGCGATAGGCGACGTAGGCATGGCCCCATTCGTGGCAGCACAGGCCAATCAGCACGGCCAGCGTGCGGAAAATCGCCTGATCAAAGAAAGCAAGCGGCTCACTGAACAGCGTGCTCAGGTAATCAAACATAGGCGCTCCTTTCGGGAACAGCGTTTATTTGTTATTGTATCTCACATGCGCGGCACTGTCAAGCGCGCTGTTCGTCCACGGCGGCGGCGGAGAAAATCCACAGCGTTCCGTTGTTCTCGTTCTCGTCGGGCATATAGCGCATCACCTGCAAGCGGATCCACACGTCGTCCTTGCGCTGGAAGGACAGATAGACCATGCCTTCCCGCTCCACGCGGCGGATCACGCTCTTCAAATCGAGGAACTGGTCGAAATCCCCACGCCATTTATCCGCCACAACCTCCCGCGCGTATTCTTCCAGCGCCGGGATGAACAGCCCGTTGGC